>NZ_JBEXLM010000035.1:0-60838 GCF_040609975.1 Micromonospora sp. NPDC004551
CTTGTTTTATTTGGGTGGGGTCTCCATTTCTCAAAATACGCCCCGCGCGGCCCCCCCCCCGCCGGGGCCCCCCGCCGCGCCGGCGCCGCCGCTGGCGTCCGTGGTCGTGCCCGACGAGCCGCGCACCCGCAAGGCCGGTGCCGCGGTCGCCGACGCGGTCGCCGCGCGCGGCCTGCCCCGCCCGGTCGTCACCGCGGCCACGCCGGCCCGGGCGGGCTCCCGCGCCCCGACCGGCCCACACCCGGCGGATCTCGCGGCGGTGACCACCCTGCGGGCGGCCGTGCGCGCCACGCCGGGGGCGGCGCCGGAGTCCTACCGGCTCAGCGTCCGCGCGACCGAGCTGGCCGTCGACGGGACCGACGTCGCCGGCGCCGCGGCCGGGCTGTACCGGCTCGCCGACCGGATCCGCTCCGGCGCCGACGCGCTGCCCGCCGCCGACGCGGGACAGCTGGTCACGCCGCGGCTCGGCCTGCGGCTCACCGACGCCGGCTCGGTGGGTCGCGAGCCGGACGCGGCCGCCTTCGCCGCCGGCGACGACTACAGCCTGAACACCGACGTGGTCGGGCCGGCCCTGCTGCCCCGGGCGCCGTGGGTGGACGCCGCCGCGGCGGCCCGCATCGGGGCGCAGTTCCGGCAGTTCGTCGACCACTCGGTGGCGCAGGGCTACAACGCCGTCGTCGTGCCCGGCTTCCTGGAGTACGTCACCTTCGCGAAGGTCGGCGACGGGCACGCGGTCTACCCGCCCGGCGACACCCACGTCGACCGCGCGCGGGCGATGGTCGCGGCCTTCGGCCCGGTCTTCGGGTACGCCGAGGAAATGGGCGTGAAGGTCTTCCTGCTCACCGACATGCTCGCCGTGTCGCCGCCGCTGGAGGCGTACCTCACGCGGACCGTCGGCGGGCTCGACGTGGCCGATCCCCGGCTCTGGGCCGTCTACCAGGCCGGGCTGGCCGAGCTGTTCGAGAGCATGCCCTTCGTCGACGGGCTCATGGTCCGCGTCGGCGAGGGCGGCGCGGTCTACGCCGCGGACGGCTGGGACTACTCCTCGAAGCTCGCGGTCACCACGGCGGAGTCGGTGCGCGCGATGCTGCGGGCGCTGCTGGACACCGCGGGGCGGGCCGGCCGGGAGGTCATCTTCCGGACCTGGACGGTCGGTGTGGGCCCCGTCGGCGACCTGCACACCAACCCGGACTCGTACGCGCGGGTGCTCGGTGGGTTCGACGACCCGCACCTGATCGTGTCCACCAAGTACACCCTCGGCGACTTCTACAGCCACCTGCCGCTGAACACCACCCTGCTGGCCGGCCCGCAGCGCCGCATCGTGGAGTTCCAGGCCCGGCGCGAGTTCGAGGCGTTCGGCTCGCTGCCCAACGACCTCGGCCCGCTGCACCGCCAGGCGCTGCGCGCGTTCCTCGCCGCCAACCCGAGGGTCGAGGGCGTCTGGAACTGGACCCAGGACGGGGGCCCGCTGCGCGCCGGACCGATGTCGCTCTACCTGCGCACCGGGTTCTGGCAGCTGTACGACCTCAACACGTACGCCGTCGGGCGGCTGGCCTGGGATCCGGACACCGATCCGGCGCAGGTCACGGCGGACTGGGCGTACCGCACCTTCTCCGCCGACCCGGACACCGTGGCCGCGATCGGTCAGGCCATGGCGCTGTCCCGGGCGGCGGTCACGCAGGGCCTCTACATCGGGCCGTACGCCGACCGGTCGGTGCGGGCGCTCGGGCTGGAACCGCCGCCGATGATGTGGATCTTCGAGTGGGACATCCCGACCGGCGACTCCGCCGCGCTGGACAGCATCTACGCGGTGACCGGCGGCCGGGTGGACGCGGCGATCGAGGAGGGCGGGCAGGCGGTCGCGCTGGCCCGGCGCATGCGTGACCTGGTGGCCGCCACCGACCCGGCGACCTGGCGGGACGCCGGGCTGCGCGAGCGGTTCACCGGCACTCTCGACTACCAGGTCGACCTGTTCGAGACGCTGGCCGCCTACCGGACCATGGTGCTGCGGCACGCGCAGTGGCTGGACACCGGCTCCCCGGCCGCCCACGACGGCTGGCGGGCGGCGGCCACGGCGTACCGGGACGCGCGGGACGGGCACCGGCTGCGTTACGGCGCCGACCTGGACCTGCCCGCGTACCGCTTCACGGCGGCCGACCTCGGCGCGGAGCGCGCAGATCGGGACCCGGCGATGGCGTGGGCGGCCCGGGCGTTGCTCGCCCTGGTCCTGGCGGTGGTGCTGCTCGGCCTGCGCGGGCGGGGATTCGGTGGCGCCGCCGCGCGCGGCCTGCTGCTGGGTGCGGTCCGGCCGTGGCGGGTGGCCGCGCTGCCGGCGCCCACCTCCCGGGTGGACCGGCTCCTCGTCTGGCTCGTGCCGGCCGTCGTGCTGGTGGCGAGTCGGCTCGTGTTCACCTGGTTCGCCGCCCCCGCCCACCTGCTGGTCAGCCTCGGCGGGTGGGTGCTGTTCGCCCTCGTGGTCCGCCTCGCCGTCGGCCGGCGGGACCCGTTCCACCTGTGGGCCGTGGTCGGCGGCGTCGCACTGCTGCGCAGCGTGCTGCTCCTCGCGGCGCTCGCCGGACGCGGTCCTGGGCGCTACTGGTTCGTCTTCTGGACCGCGCCGACCCGGCGCGCCGCCTACCTCACGGTGGCGTTCGCCGCGTTCGGCTGGCTGTTCGTGGCCACCGCCGTGATCCTCCGCGACCGGTACGGCGTGCGGCCACGCCGCGCCGCCGGGCTGGCCCTCACCGCCGCGGGCGTTCCACTCGGCGTGCTGGCCGGCCTGGTCGCGGTGATCGGCCTGGAACGCGCGCTGACGGTCTGGAACGACCAGATGGCGCTGCTGCCCTGGGGGCTGTCCCGCATCCTCGGCATCACGGTCTACCTGGGCATTCCCGCCGGCTTCCCGAGGTACGCCGCCGTCTCCGGAGCCGCCCTGACCGCCGTCGGCCTGCTGCTGTCGATCGGCCGGCGGAGCGCCGGACCGGCGCCGGCGGGCGGCGGCCGACCGGTCCCCGAGGTTGGACCCGGCCGGGCGGGGTAGACCGCCCGAGCGGCGGGGCCCTCCTCGGCCGGGTGCACCCGGTCTGGACCCCAGGAGACGACTCGGGGGGCCCATGTCGGAGGCAGCAGCGCGGGGCGGGCCCGGGCCCTCGGGCGACGTGGTGGAACTGCGGGTGCACGGGGCCTCCCGGGCGAGTGCCGACGAGGTCCTGGACCTGCCGCGGACCGAGCAGGTGGCCGGCGACCGCAGCGGGGGCTTCTACCGGCCCCGCCGCCCGCCCTCGGACACCGGCCGAACCGGGCGGGTGACGCTGGAGGCGTACCGCTGGGCCGACCTGCCCGCCGGGACCATGGGCCGGACCCTGTCGCTGGTGTTCCTGCTGCCGTTCATGCTGGTCAACGTGGCGATCTGGATGCGCCCGGCCAACCGGGGCTCCGAGGCGACCGTCCGGTCCCTGTGCCGGTTGCTGGCCCTCACGCTCACCGCGCTCTACGTGCTCGCCGTCGCCGGCGTCGCGCTGGACCTGATCGCGTGGAAGTGCATGACCTCGCCGCGGTGCCTGGCCGGGCGGGGCTGGCTGTCCTGGCTGGGCGGGCGGCCGGTCGGGCTGCGGCTGGCCGTGCTGGCGCTGGTGCCGGCCGCCGCCGTCGGCCTGCTCTGGCGGGCCAGCACCCGCCCGGGCCGGGTGTTCGAGGCGTTCCACGCCCCCGAGGCGGCGGTCTCCGGGTGCCGCCTCGGCGCCGTCGGCCGGTGGGACGCGGAACCGCTGGTGGGCCGGCTGCGCTCCATCCACGTCGCGGCGGCGTTCGCCACGCTGGACGGCACGCTGCTCGCCGCCCGCGCCGCACCCGGCGCCTCGCCCGGCACCATCGCCCTGGCGGTCGTCACCGGGGCGGTCCTGCTCGCCTGCGCGGTCCTGCTCTGCACGCCCCCGCTGATCGACCGCTCCGCCACGGACCGGCGACTCGACCGGATCACCGGCACGCTGCGGATGACCGCCGTGGTCCTGACCGTCGTCGTCACGGCCCACATCCTGACCGGCCCGGCGACGTGGCGCGAGGGCGGCCGCCTACCCGGGTACGACGAGATCCTCACCGGGCTGTTCGTCGCCCAGACGACCCTGCTGGCCGCCCTGGGAGCGGTGCTGCTCCGGCGCCGGAACCGGCGGGCGGGTGCCGCTCCCCTGCTCGGGCTGGGAGCGCTGGCGATCGCGGCCGCCGCCATCAGCCTGGCGGTGGCGTACTCCGCCGAGCTGGTCTACCGGGTCGCGGACTTCCTCGACCGCGACGCGCCGACCGGCGTGGGGGTGGCCACGGGGCCCCCGCGGGTGTACACCTGGGCGATCTTCGGCTTCTTCCGCACGGTGGTGGTGGCACTGATCGTCGCGGGCCTGGTGACCCTGATCTCCCGGCCGGGCCGGCTGCGCGCCGCGGCGGCGATCGTCGCGGGCGACCACCCCGACCCGCCCCCGGAAGCCGGGCCGCGGCTGCGGCAGGTGCGGGAGGCGATCGCCAGGGCCCGGTTCACCGAGAACCTGATCGCGCTGGCCGTCGTCTACGCCGGTCTCGCCGGGATCGGCACGGCCACCACCACCCTCGGTCTGCTGGAGTTGTGGCCGGCCGACGTCGTCGAGCGGTACGCGGGGGTGCCGGCCGAAGTGACCACCTTCAGCCTCGCGGTCGGCAGCTGGGTGATCGCGGCGATCATCGTCGGCCTGGTGCTCGGCGCGATCTTCGCCTACCGGACCGCCGGGTTCCGCCGTCACGTCGGCATCCTGTGGGACCTCGGCACGTTCTGGCCCCGGGCCGCACATCCGTTCGCGCCGCCCTGCTACGCCGAGCGTGCCGTGCCGGAGCTGGCCCGGCGGATCACCTACCTGGTGGAACGGGGCGACGCGGTGCTGCTGACCGGGCACAGCCACGGTTCGGTCCTGGCCGCCGCGACGGTGCTCCAGTTACCGGCGCAGGTCTGCGGCCGGATCGCCCTGCTCACCTACGGATCGCCGCTGCGCCGCCTCTACGCCCGGCTCTTCCCCGCCTACGTCGACGACGAGGCGCTGCACGAGATCGGCGCCCGGGTCGGCTGGCGGTGGCTGAACCTGTGGCGCGACACCGACCCCGTGGGCGGCTGGATCTTCGCCGCCCCGCCGCCCGCCGCGCCGGGTCCGGCCGGGTGCCCGGCGGCGCGGGTGGACCGCCGGCTGCGGGACCCCGTCGGCGTGGTGGCTCCGCCCGGCGACAGCGTCCCGCCGCCGATCCAGGGGCACCGGCCCGCCGAGTTCGACCGGCCGTTCGCCGACGCGGTGGGCGAGCTGGTCGAGCGCCTCGGCGAGCCGCCGAGGCGGGGGGCCGCCGGCTGACGATCCGGCCCGGGTCAGTGGGCGGACTTCAGCCAGTCGCGGTAGTGCGTGGACGCCAGGTGCGCGTCCGGGCCTCCGGTCAGCACGTCGCCCTCGACGACCGCGAACATGCCGGCCTTGTCGTCGATGGCGACGTTCCGATCGTCGCCCTGTGCGGCCAGGGTGACCCGCGCGAGGTCGTCGAGGGTGAAGACGTCCGGGCCGGCGACGTTGCGGACGCCGTTCAACGGCGTGCCGGTGGCGACGTCGACGACCGCGTCGACGACGTCCGCGGCGGCCATCGGCTGAACCGGGGTGGCGGGCAGGCGGACCGTGGTGTCGTCGGAGGTCCAGGACAGGACCGCGTTCATGAATTCGAAGAACTGGGTGGCCCGCACGATGGAGTACGGCGTGGGCCCCTGCCGCAGCAGGTCCTCCTGGAGGGTCTTGGCCCGGTAGTAGTCGAGCTGCGGCACCCGGTCCACGCCGAGGATCGAGAGGACCACCTGGTGCTGGACGCCGGCCCGCTCCCCGGCGGCCAGCAGGTTGGTCATGGTGGTGCGGAAGAAGTCGAGCGAGGCCTCGTCGAACGTCGGCGAGTTCGCGACGTTGACGACGACGTCGGCCCCCTCCAGCGCCCGGTCCAGCCCCTCACCGGTCAGCAGGTCGACGCCGGTCGACGGCGCCGCCGGGACGGCCTCGTGCCCGGCGGCGGTCAGCTTCCGGACCACCTGCGAGCCGATCAGTCCGGTGCCACCGATGACTGTGAACTTCATGGCTCTCACCCTTCCACGACGCCCCGCACGGCACGCCGGCTTCGTGTGCACCGGGATCCGTCGGGCGCGGCCCCCTGGCCACACCGCCGCGGGCCTGCACCCGGCCGTGCCCCGTAGGTCCGCGAGCCTTGACTCGCGGGTCCGTAAGTCGTAGCTTACCGTTCGTGGCTACTTACCGAACGGGCGACGGTTGGGACGCGTTGGGTGATCCCACCCGGCGCAGCATCGTCGCCCGCCTGGCCGAGCGGCCCCGTGCCGTCGGCGAACTGGCCGACGAACTGCCGATCAGCCGTCCCGCGGTGTCCCAGCACCTCAAGGTCCTCAAGGAGGCCGGGCTGGTCACCGACCACGCGGCCGGCACCCGCCGGGTCTACCGGCTCAATCCGGCCGGCGTGGCCGCGCTGCGCGACCAGCTGGACACCTTCTGGAACCGCGCGCTGGCCGGCTACCGGGACGTCGTCGAACAACCGACCGAGGAGACCCCATGACCGAGGCAACACCCGTCGTCCGCCGGCAGATCGTCGTCGAGGCGCCGCTGGAACGGGCGTTCACCGTGTTCACCGAGCGGTTCGGTGACTTCAAGCCGCCGGAGCACAACCTGCTCGGGGCGCCGATCGCGGAGACGGTGTTCGAACCCGAGGTCGGCGGCCACATCTACGACCGGGCCGTCGACGGCAGCGTGTGCCAGTGGGCGCGCGTGCTCGCGTACGAACCGCCGGACCGGGTGGTGTTCAGCTGGGACATCAGCCCCCAGTGGCAGGTCGAGACCGACCCGGACAACACCAGCGAGGTCGAGGTGCGCTTCGTCGCCGAGACGCCGCAGCGCACCCGGGTGGAGCTGGAGCACCGCCACCTCGACCGGCACGGCCCGGGCTGGCAGTCCGTCCGGGACGGCGTCGGCCACGACGAGGGATGGCCGCTCTACCTCGACCGCTACGCCGCCCTGTTCACCCCGGGCAGCTGACCTGCCGCACCGGGCATGTCTCGACCGGTGGCGGGTATCGCCACGGCCCGGCCGCCACGCCGGGCCGTGGCGAACGGCGGGGCCGACCGGACAGGAGACGGGCATGTCGCACGACCCAGGCGTCGGGGAGCCGTCCACCGTCCGGCGCACCGAACTCCAGCGGCACCCGGCCTCCGTGCCCGGCCGGCTGATCGTCCAGACGCTGTTCGAAATTCCGGTGGGACTGGCGTCGGGCCGGCACCGGCACCCCGGTGAAGAGGTGGGCTTCCTCATCCACGGCGTGATCGCCATGGAGTTCGACGACCGCCCCACCCTGACGATTCATGCCGGGGAGCCGTTCCTGATCCCGCCGGGAGTCGTGCACAACGCCCGGAACATCACGGCCGACGTCACCACCATGATGCTCTCGACGTATCTGGTCGACGAGACCCAGCCGCTGGTGACGCGGTGCGACTGACGGATTCGTCGATCGGAGGGAACGATCCATGACCAGCGCCTCCTCGCGTCCCGGCACGCCCACGGTCGTCCTGGTGCACGGCGCCTTCGCCGACAGTTCCAGCTGGAACGGGGTGGTGGAGCGGCTGGTCGCCGCGGGCGTCGCCGTGAAGGCGGTACCGAACCCGCTGCGCGGCATCGCCGAGGACGCCGCGTTCATGCAGGCGCTCGGCTCCGTCTCCGGCTGACCGTCAGGCGAGGAGCGCGGTCAGCTCGGCCACCACGGCGGAGGGTGGCGGCATCGCGGCCATCTCGTCGCGCACCTCGACCGCCGCCCTCCGGAGCGTCGCGTCGGTGACGAGCCGGGTCAGGACGCCGGGCGTGATCGCCCGGGCCTCCGCGCCGAGGCCGGCGCCGCGCCGCGCGACGACCTCGGCGTTGTGCCGCCGGTCGCCGGGGCCGGGCACGACGAGCTGCGGCACGCCCGCGGCCAGCGCACCCAGCACGGTGCCCGCCCCGCCGTGGTGCACGCACGCCGTCGCGTACGGGAGCACCCGGTCCAGCGGTACGCGGCCGACCGTCCGGACGTTCGCCGGCAGCCGTGGCAACCGGCCGGGCGGACGGACCAGCACGATGTCGGCGTCCACCGTGGACGCGGCGGCGAGGACCGCCGCCGTCGGGTCGCCGCCGCCGGGACCGGCGACGGTGCTGCGGCTCACGACGATCCGTGGGCGCTCCCCGGTGCGCAGCAGCCAGTCGGGCACCTCTCCCCCACCCGAGTACGGCACCGCCCGCAGGGGCAGCCCCGGCCTGAGCCCGGTCAGGCTCGGCGGCGCCACCGTGATCGTGGCCGCCGGGGCGCCGATCCGGTACTGCCGCATGGGCCCGCTCGCCGCCACGGCCGCCACGAGGTCGGCGGCGGGGAACAGGTTGTTCTCCTGAAGGACGGCGGGGGCCCCGACGCGCTCGGCGGCGACGGCCCCGGCCACGGCCAGCGGCTCGTGGACGATCAGGTCCGGCCGCTCCCGCCGGGCCAGCGCGACCACCGCGTCGGCGAACGTGGCGTTGGCGGCGCCGAACAGCTCACCCACGACGGCGGTGCCCGCGCGCCCGGCCAGTTCCCTGCGGGCCAGCAACGGATGGCGCAGCAGCACCCGGCCGGCGATGCGGCCGAACGCGAACCCCGGCGCGATGTCGTGCGCGACCAGGCCGCCGAGGTCGACGGCGAGCGCGTCGCCGCCACTCGCCACCAGCACCTCGTGGCCGGCGTCCCGCCAGGCCAGGGCGAGCGGGACCAGCGGCAGCAGATGCCCCTGCAGCGGCGCGGAGACGATCAGGACGCGCATGGCCTCATTGAACCGGACGGCGCCCCGACCTCGACCCCGAGGTGTGAACCAGGTCACTCCGACTGAACCGTCACCTGCCGGCCACGTCCGGAGCCCTCGGATACCCCTCGCGTTCATCCAGGGAGAATCATGCGTTCAGTTCGCACGTTATCGGCGCTGGCACTGATGGTGCTGGGCGTCTCGGTGGCGGCTCCGGGCGGCGCGCCGGTGTCGGCGCACCCCCGAGCCGCGAAGCCGGCGACCACACCCCCGGTCGCGTCCACGCCCCGTACGGTCACCCTGCTCACCGGCGACACCGTCCAGGTCAGCACCGTGAACGGCCAGACGGCCGTGAACGTCGTGCCGGGCAAGGGACGGGAGCGGATCCCGTTCATCACCCACAGCGCCGGCGAGGACGTGCGGGTCATCCCCGCCGACGCCGTCGGCCTGCTCAACCGGGGCAGGCTCGACCAGCGGCTCTTCGACATCTCGACGCTGGTCGGCTTCGGCTACGACGACACCCGGGCCACCCTGCCGCTCATCGTCCAGCACAGCGGCGCCGCCCCCGCCGGCCTCGCCGGCGGCCGGACCACCCGGCAGCTCTCCGGCGCCAGCGCCGTAGCGGAGAACCGCGCGGACGCGGTGTCCTTCTGGAACAGCCTCACGTCCACCGCCGGCGGCACCGAGCGGCGGCTCCGGGCCGGGTTCGACAAGGTCTGGCTCGACGGGCTGCGCCACCCCACCCTCGACGTCAGCGTCCCGCTCACCGGCGCGCCCGAGGCCTGGCAGGCCGGCTGGACCGGAACGGGGGTGAAGGTCGGCGTGATCGACACCGGCGTCGACCAGACCCACCCCGACCTGGCCGGGCACGTCGCCGCCGCGGAGAACTTCACCACCGACCCGGACACCCTCGACCGGGTCGGCCACGGCACCCACGTCGCCTCCACCATCGTCGGCAGCGGGGCCGCGTCGCAGGGCCGCTTCAAGGGCATGGCGCCCGGAGCGACCCTCTACAGCGCCAAGGTGTGTGTCGCGGAGGGCTGCCCCGAGTCGGCGATCCTGGCCGGCATGACCTGGGCGGCGCAGCAGGGCGTCAAGGTCGCCAACATGAGCCTCGGCGGCCCGGACAGCCCGGAGACCGACCCCATCGAGGCGGCCCTGGCCGACCTCACCCACCGCTACGGCGTGCTCTTCGTCGTCGCCGCCGGCAACAGCGGTGCGGGCGGCGAGTCCACGGTGAACTCGCCCGGCAGCGCGACCGAGGCGCTGACCGTGGGCGCCGTGACCAAGACGGGCGAGCTGGCCGAGTTCTCGAGCCGGGGCCCGCGCGCGGGCGACGCCGGCATCAAGCCGGAGATCACCGCCCCCGGCGTCGGCATCGTCGCCGCCCGCAGCTCGACCTCCGACCTGTGGCCGATCGACGAGAACCCGCAGTACACCAGCCTCAACGGCACCTCGATGGCGACTCCGCACGTGGCCGGCGCGGCGGCGATCCTGACCCAGCAGCACCCGGACTGGACGCCCGAGCGGATCAAGGCGACGCTGATGGCGGCCGCGAAGCCGAACGCCACCATCGGCGTCTACGAGCAGGGCGCCGGCTTCCTCGACGTCGCCCGGGCGATCCGGCAGAGCGTCACGGCGAGCCCGGTCAGCGTCGCCTTCGGGCGGACCACCACGGCGCAGCAGCAGACGATCACGTACGCGAACAGCGGCTCCTCCGCCCTCACCCTGGCGGTCTCCCTCGACGCGAAGGACGCCGACGGGGCCCCGGCGCCGGCCGGCCTGTTCAGCCTCAGCGCCTCGTCGGTGACGGTCCCGGCGGGCGGCACGGCCGCCGTGACGGTCACCGTGCAGGCCGGCGCCGGCCTCCCCGACCGCTACTTCGGCGGTGAGGTGACCGCCACCGGCGGCGGCGCGCAGGTCCAGACCCCGGTGGCGCTCGACGTCGCCCGCCACCGGCTGAACCTCAAGCTCGTCGGCCCGGACGGCGGAGCGCCCACCCCGGACCAGGGCTGGGTGACCCTCCTGACCGACCTGGACCGGCAGACCACGATGGTGTTCGACGACCCCGCGACCACCACGTACCAGGTCCGGGCGGGCCACTACCTGGTGCAGACCTACCTGTTGACCGGCGACCCGTTCCTCCCGCACATCACCTCGCTGATGCGCCCGAGCCTCGACCTGACCACCGATCAGTCGCTCAGCATGGACGCCCGCCTCGCCAAGCCCGTGGTGGTGTCGGTGCCGAACCCGAAGGCCACCGCGGTCCACCAGGAGTTCGGCTGGACGATCCGGACCGAGCAGCCGCAGATCTGGGGCAGCAACGACCCGTTCGGTGTGCTGATGGGCCTGCCCTTCGACCATCTGCGGACGGCGCAGATCGGGTCCGGGCGGACGCGCGGCTTCGTCTCGTACGTCAACGGGATGTGGGGCCAGGTGGCCGAGGACGGCAGCCTGCACAACAGCCCGTACGCCTACCGCGTCTACCTCTACGAGCCGGAGAAGATGATGACCGGGCTCACCCGCAGGCTGCGTGCGGGCGACTTCGCCACGGTCCGTTCCCGGATCAGCGCGGACGTGCCCGGCGTGCCGGTGTCGCGGACCGCGGTCGCGCACGCACCCGGCAACTCGCCGGTCTACCGGGACGAGCGCACCATCCCGCCGAGCTTCACCTATGACGTGCCGAGCACCGTCACGGAGTACTACAACCAGGACAAGAAGGCGGTGTGGCAGTCCACCTCGTCCCAGCTGAGGTACACGTACTACGAGTCGGCGTGGACCAGCTTCCAGCCCGGGCGCACGTACGACGTGAAGTGGGCCAACGGGGTGGCCGGGCCGGTCTTCCCGGAGCCGAACTTCGGCCAGCAGTTCGCCACCCGCTACTGGGGCGACACGCTGGGCGGGCCGGGGCCGCTGCACGGTGACGGCACCGGGCACATGGGCTTCCGCCACGTTCGCGGCGGCAGCGTGCAGGTGGACCTCTACCGCAACGGCGTCAAGATCGGCGACGCGAACCAGGCGCCCTGGGTGTGGAACGTGCCCGCCGAGAAGGGTGACTACCGGCTGGCCGCCACCTTCCGCAGCGACCCGGAGTTCGCCCTGTCCACCGTGGTCGACGCCGAGTGGACCTTCCCGTCCGCGCACGTGGGCGACGGCGAACTGGTGAAACTGCCGATGACGGCGATCCGGTACAGCCCGGAGCTCGACATCGACAACCGGGCGCCGGCCGGCCGGCTGTTCGCCATCCCGGTCTCGCTCGACCGTCAGGTCGGTGCGGCGCCGGGCCGGACCAGGACCCTGACCGTCGAGGCGTCCTTCGACGACGGCACGACCTGGCAGCGGCTGACCGTGCAGCGGTCCGGCGAGAAGGCGGTCGCCTGGGTGCACAACCCGGCCGGCACCGGCTTCGTCTCGCTGCGGGCCGCCGCGACGGACACCAGCGGCAACACGGTCAAGCAGACCGTCATCCGCGCCTACCGGTACTGAGGGTGGGCCCCGGACGCGGCGCCTGGCCGGCGCCGCGTCCGGGGTCACCGCTGCCGGAGCGGCGCCCGGGTGGAACCCACGCGGAACCCTGCCCGCTCAGGCCGCCGCGAGGCCGGTGCGCAGGGCGCGCAGGGCGTGGTGGGTCCGGGACTTCACCGTCCCGATCGGCACCCCCAGCCGGCCCGCGACCTCCTCCGGTGACCGCCCGATCAGGAACACCTCGGAGAGCAGGCTGCGCTGCGCCGGGCTCAGCCGGCGCAGCGCACCCCCGATGGCGTGCGACGCCAGCGCGGTGCCCGTGGTGTCGTCACCGGCGGGAATCCAGGTCATGTCGACGAGGTGGACCTCGGCGGGGCGGCCCTGCCGCCGCCGGACGCCGTCGATGACGAGCCGCCGGGCTACGGTGCGGAGCCACCGGCGCGCGGCCTCGGGCTCGGCCGGCACCGAGTCGAGGTGCCGCCAGGCGCGCAGCATCGTCTCCTGCAGCAGGTCCTCGGCGGTCTGCCGCTGGCCGCGGGTCAGCAGGAGCAGGAGACGCAGCACGGCGGGGGCGTGGTCGGCGTGCAGCGCCGTCAGGCGCTCGGCCCGGCCGGCCGGTGATCCGTCGGGTGCCTGCAGCACGATCTCCCCCATCCGCAGCAAGAACGGTGAATGAGGCAGGAGCCTAGGGACGCCGCATGTCAACGGACTGACGCGCGAGTGCCGATCGAGTGCCGTCGCCGGCCGTGCCCGGTCACGGACCCGGCGTGACCGCCGCGAGCAGGCCGGCCAGCCGCCGGCCGGTCGGGGTGTGCGGGTACGGGATCAACGCCATGGCCTCCTGCCACGCCCGTACCGCGGCCGCCTGGTCGCCCTGGGCGGCGAGGGCGTCGCCGAGCAGCGCCAGCACCTCCGCCGCCGGGGCGTCCGCCGCGGCCTCCTGGTAGGCGGCGGCCGCCTCGCGCCAGCAGTCGACCGCCCTCCCGGGGTCCCGGCGGGCGTACGCCCGGCCGAGCGCTTCCCACGCCTCGGCGACGCCCAGTCGGTACCGGGCTCCCCGCGACAGTGCCATCGCCTGCTCGGCGCAGCGCACGGCCTCGTCCTCGCGGCCCAGTTCGGCGTTGCTCGCCGCCATGATCACCAGGGCGTCGGCGAGCAGTTTGTCGTCCCCGGTCGGCCACGGGTCCAGCGCCGCGGAGAGCGCCCGGACGACCTCCTCGTGCCGCCCCTGGGCGCTGAGGATCATCGCGCGGTTCATCGCGGCCCGGGTCATCTCGCCGTGCAGGCCGAGCCGGTCGAGCAGCGCGAGCGCCCGGTCGAGATGCCCGACGGCGATCTCGTGCTCGTGCCGGTAGTAGGCCGCCCCGGCGAGGCTGCGGTGCATCCGGGCCTGCCCGACCAGGTCGCCGCCCGCCCGCGCGGCCTCCAGCGCCACCTCGCCGGTCGTCGTCCAGTCGGCCCACCGGCCGCTGAGGTCGAAGAAGTGCTGCATGCCCAGGGCGAGCTGCCAGGCGTCGGCGTACCGGCCCTGCCGGGCGGCCCGGCCGACCAGCGCGATCAGGACCTGCCGCTCGGCGGTGAACCAGCGCATGGCATCGCCGTGGCCGGCGAAGCGCAGCGGCGTCTCGCCCGGCCCGGGCTCGATCATCGGGTGCCCCTCGGAGGTCAGCAGCCGGCGGTGCGCCTGGTAGCCGGTGGCCCGGTAGAACCGCAGGCAGCGCAGCTCCGCGGCGGCGCGCTCGGCCGGGCCGTCGTGCTCCTCGCCGAGTTCGGTGGCATAGGCCAGCAGCAGGTCGTGGGTGCGGTAGCGGCCGGGCGGGTCCTCGCTGATCAGGTGCGCGCGGCTCAGCTCGCCGAGCAGTGCCCGCGCGCTCCGCAGCGGGACGCCGGCCAGGCCCGCCGCCCCGGCGCTCGAGAGGTCGGGGCCGGGATGCGCCGGCAGCAGCCGGAAGAGCCGCGCGGCCGGGGCCGAGAGCGCCCGGTAGGACCACGAGAAGACGGCACGCACACCGCTGTGCGGGTCGTCGCCGTCGAACCCGTCCAGGCTCCCCGGCGCCGCGGCCAGCTCCGCGGCGATCCGCGCCGCCGACGTCCCGGGCAGGCCCGCCGCGCGGGCGGCCACCACGGCCAGCGCGAGCGGCAGCCGCCCGCAGCTGGCGATGATGGCGTCGATCGCGGCCGGGTCCGCCGCGACGCGGCCGGCGCCGAGCGGGCGCGACAGCGCCGCACGGGCCTCCTCGACGCTCGGCAGGCCGACCGGCAGCGGGTGGGCGCCGGCCGTGGTCAGCAGACTGCTGAGCCGGCTGCGGCTCGTGACGATCACCAGGCAGCCGGGGCCGCCGGGCAGCAGGTGCCGGATCTGCTCGGTGTCCCGGCAGTTGTCGAGCACGATCAGCATGCGCCGGCCGGCGAGGCTGCTGCGGTACAGGCCCGCCTGGGCGTGCAGCTCGGCCGGCATCGCCTGCTGGGGCACCCCGAGCGAGCCGAGGAAGCCGCGCAGCGCCTCGGCCGGGCTCATGGCCGGCTCCCGCCCGTCATAGCCGCGCAGGTCGACGTACAGCTGCCCGTCCGGGTAGTCGGCGGCGAACCCGTGGGCGAGGTGAACCGCGAGGGCGGTCTTGCCGACCCCGGGCATGCCGTCGATCGCCAGCACCGACGGCCCGCCCGGACGGCCGACCGCCGCGCGGGCCTCGGCGACCAGGTCGTCCCGGCCGGTGAAGAAGGGCAGGTCCGGTGGCAGCTGCGCGGGCCGCGGAAGTGGCGCCGGCGATCCGGTACGCGGCGGCCGGGTGCGCTGGTGCAGCAACCGGTCGTACGCCTCCCGCAGCTCCTCGCCCGGGTCGACGCCCAGGTCCTCGGCGAGGCGGCGGCGCACCGAGCGGTACACGTCGACGGCTTCCGCCTGGCGGCCGTCGGCGGCGAGCGCCAGCAGCAGGCGGCTCTGGAGTGACTCGTCGAGCGGGTGCTGCTCGGCGGCCTGCCGCAGCGGCGCCAGGACCGCGCTCATCCGCCCGCAGCGCTCGGCGTAGTCGGCGGCCTCGCGCACGGCCTGGACCCGTTCGTCCTCCACGGCGAGGAACGCGGGATGCCGGCGGGAGGCCGGTTCCAGGCCCGCGGCGCACCGGCCGCGCCACAGGCGCAGCCCGTCCAGGGCGTGCCGCAGCGCCGACTCCGGGTCGCCGTCCCGCAGGCTCCCGCCCGCCCGCCGGCTCAACGACCGGAACCTCAGCAGGTCGAGGGACTCCTCGTCGGCGCGCAGCCGGTAGCCGGAGACGTCCCGGAGCACGTGCCGGCCCACCGCCCGGGTGGGCAGACCGGGCTCGAACAGTCGCCGGAGCATCCCGACGTGCCGGTGCACGACGTTCGCGGCACTGGCCGGGGCCTCCTCGTCCCAGAGCAGGTCGACCAGCTCGGCCAGGGAGACCGGCTGCCCGGCCCGGGCCAGCAGCAACGCGAGCACCAGGCGCTGCTGGCGGGCACCCAGCGGCAGCTCGGCGCCGGCGCGGACGACCCGGATCGGGCCGAGCACCGAGAAACCGATCGCCTCGCCCGCCTCCGCCCGCACAGCGGCAACGGTAACCGGCAGGCCGCCGCCCGGAACCTGCGCCCACCAGGTCAGGAGCGGAAGCGGGTCGGCGGCGCCTCCCCTACCGGTCCGGGCCGACGTCGACCAGGCCGCACTCGTAGCCGAGGATGACGGCTTGCACCCGGTCCCGCAGGCCCAGCTTCGCCAGGATCCGGCCGAGGTGCGTCTTGACCGTGCTCTCGGAGACGAAGAGCGCCGCCGCGATCTCCGCGTTCGACAGCCCCCGCGCGACCAGGGTCAGCACCTCGCGCTCGCGCTCCGTCAGCGCCGCCAGCCGCGCGTCCGTGTCGGGCCGGGGCGGCGTCCTGCCGAGGTAGTGGGCGAAGAGGCGGCGGGTGACGCTGGGCGCGGCCACCGCCTCGCCGGCGGCCACCACCCGGACGGCGGAGATGAGGTCGGCGGCGAGCGCGTCCTTGAGCAGGAAACCGCTGGCTCCGGCCCGGAGCCCCGCCAGCACGTACTCGTCCAGGTCGAAGGTGGTCAGGATGATCACCCGGGCCGAGTGGGGGCCGAAGCGGATGCGGCGGGTCGCCTCGATGCCGTCCAGGCCCGGCATCCGCACGTCCATGAGGACCACGTCGGGCCGGCTCCGGGCCACCACGTCCAGGGCCTGCGACCCGTCCGCGGCCTCCCCGACCACCTCGATGTCGCCGGTCTCCTCCAGCACCAGCCGGAACCCGGTGCGCACCAGCGTCTGATCGTCGACCAGCACCACCCGTAGCGTCATGGCTGGGCCGGCGTGATCTCGCGCGCCTGCAGCGGAAGCGCCGCGCGCAGCAGGAACCCGCCGCCCTCGGCTCGGCCGATCTCCAGTTCACCCGCCAGCATGGCGACGCGCTCGGCGATGCCGCGCAACCCGTTGCCGCGCCCGTCCGTCCCGTCCGCCGGACCCGTGCCGTCGTCGGCCACCTCCACGCGGAGCCGTCCGGGCTCGAAGGCCAGCCGCAGCACGGCTCCGGCCCCGGGGCCCGCGTGCTTCAGCGTGTTCGTCAGGGCCTCCTGCGCGATCCGGTACGCGGACAGGTCGACCGAGGCGGGCACCGCCGCCGGCACTCCGTCGACGTGCAGTTCGATCCGCATTCCGGTGGAGCGCAACTGATCGATCAGCGCGGGCAGCGCGGCGAGGCCCGGCAACGGCGTGCGGCGCACATCCTCGGCGGGGTCGGTGCCCCCCACGGCGAGCAACCGGCGCATCTCGGCCAGCGAGGCCCGTCCGGTGGTGATCACGTGCTGCAACGCGGTGGCGGCGCGGTCCGGATGCCGGTCCAGCGCGGCGGAGGCGCCCTGCGCCTGCACCACCATCACCGAGATCCCGTGCGCCACCACGTCGTGCAGCTCGCGGGTGATCCGGGCGCGCTCGGCCGCGACCGCCAGCGCCGCCCGTTGCCCCTCCTCCCGGGCCAGGTCGGCGGTCCGCTGCTCGACCGCGGCCAGGTGCGCGCGCCGGCTGCGCATCGCGTCACCGACCGCGAACGCCGCGACCAGCAGCAGCCACAGCTCCATGACTCCCTGGCCCACGTTGACCAGCCGGTCGACCGAGACCACCGAAGGCGGCGCCGGCTTGCCCCCGTCCGCGGCCGGCGCCGGCTCGACCTGCTGTTGCACGACCCGCTTCTGCGCAGCCTCCTTGCCGGACCGCGCGAACTCCTGCTGTTCGACATAGATCCGGCCGCTCAGCATCGTCGCGTAGGTCAGGAGCATGGTGAGCACCAGCACGGCGATCGAGACCCGCCGGTTTCGGGCCATCGCGGCCACGGTGTACAGCACCAGCGGGAATGCCAGATCGAGCAGCTGGAACTTGGCGTCGACGAAAAGGTGGCCGAACGTCCCGGCCCCGGCGAGAACCAGGGCCAGCGGCGGATGGTGTTGCCTGATCAGCAGGCCGACAACGATCAGCGCGGCGAACATCCACCACAGTTGGTCCGCCGGGAGCGGGTTCTTCTTCAGGATCTCCGCCGCGGCGTCCGGGTTCGCCCTGGTCAGGAGTTCCATCACCAGCCCGGGCCCCACGGTCAGCACGGTCAGCACCAGCGCCAGGGCGGCGTCGGTCAGGAATTGGCGCGGTACGAACCGGGGCACCCACCCATGGTAGGAAGCGCAGGCCCCGGCGGCGTCCGACTCAGGTGCTACGTCCCCGGTACCGGCGGCGGCCGAAGGACCGACTCCGGTCCGATGAGTTCCACCGCCGCGGCGGCCACCGTGAAGCCATGACCAGGACAACGTCCACAGTGTTCCTCACCGCACTGCTCGCGGTCGGGGCCGGCGCCGCGGGATGCGATCCCGGCGGCGCCGCCTCCGGGGCGAGCCCGTCGGCCTCCGCCTCGGTGAGCCGGCAGCAACTCCTCGCCCTCGGCCAGGAGTGGGTCCAGTGCATCCGCGCGCACGGCCTGACCCGGATGCCGGACGCGCAGCTCTCCCAGGAGGGATACCTCGAGTTCCCACCCAGCGGCGGCTACGAGTGGAAGAGAGACCTCAGCAATCACCCACAGGCCATCGATGCGTGCAAGTCTATCGAGGACCGTTACCCTCCGAACGCCTTCCGTCCCAAGGAGAAGTTCTCGGCCGAAGACCTGCGCAAGCTCGCCGACTACGCCAAGTGCATGCGCGAGCACGGCCTCCCCGAGTTCCCGGACCCGAACGCCGCCGGCGAATTCGACTTCAGTGGAACACCGCTGGAGAACGGAGTCCCAGCACAGAAGAAGAACACCGCGGAGCAGGCCTGCCGGCACATCTGGGACGGGGACATCCGCATCAAGAACGGCGGCGGCGGAGGCAAGAAGTGAGCCGCCGGCGCCGGACCGGCACCGTGCTCGCGGTCGCGGTGGCCACGCCGCTCGCCGCCGGCGTGGCCTACGCCGCCCGCCCCGAGCCGAACACCCACGACACACCCGCCGCGTCGGTGGCCGTCGGAACCGCCAGGGTCACCAAGGGCACGCTCACCGAGCGCGTCGAGGTCGGTGGCGTCCTCGGGTACGCCGGCTCCTACGCCGTGGACCATCGGGGCGCGCCGGGCGTGCTGACCGCGGCGCCAGACCCGGGCGACACGATCGGCCGCGGCGGCATCCTCTACCGGGTGGCCGACACGCCGGTCCGCCTCCTGCTGGGGCGGGTCCCCGCCTACCGCGACTTCCGATACGGGATGAGCGACGGCCCCGACGTGCGCCAACTCGAGACCAACCTGGTCGCCATGGGCTTCGACCCGTACCACCGGATCACCGTGGACCGGCACTTCAGCGCCGCCACGGCCACGGCGATCCGGCGCTGGGAGGCGTCCTGGGGGCGGCCGTCGTACCGGCGCACCGGACGGCTCACCCAGGGCGAGGTCGTCTTCCTGCCCGCGCCGCTGCGCGTGACCCAGCCGGAGGTCCGGGTGGGCGGGACCGTCGGGCCCGGGACGACGGTGCTGACCGGAACGTCGACGAGCCGGGCGGTGACCGCCCAACTGGACACCGCGCAGCGCAGCACCGTGCACGTTGGCGACCAGGTCGAGGTCAGCCTGCCGGACGCCGACCCGATCCGCGGTCGGGTCACCGCCGTCGGCGGGGTCGCGACGGCACCCTCCGGTGACCAGGGCAACGGCCCGCAGCAGCCGGAGAATCCGGACCAGGCGACGGTCCCGCTCACCATCGCGGTCCGCGTGCCCGGCGGCTCCGGACTGGACCAGGCACCGGTGAGCGTCACCGTCACGACCGGTACCCGCCGCGATGTCCTGTTGGTCCCGATCGCCGCGCTGCTGGCGCGGCCGGGTGGCGGTTACCAGGTCCGCCTGGCCGGCGGGGGCGTCGTACAGGTGGAACCGGGCAGCTTCGACGAGAGCACCGGCCAGGTGGAGATCGTGCACGGCCTCGCCGACGGCCAGACCGTGGAGGTGCCGGCGTCATGAGCGCCGTCCTGGAATTGATCGACACGCGCAAGGTATATCCCGGCCGGCCACCGGTCGAGTCGCTGCGCGGCGTCACCCTCACCGTGCAGAGCGGGGAGCTGGTTGCCGTGCTCGGCCCGTCCGGCTCCGGCAAGACCACGTTGCTCAACCTCGCCGCCGGCCTGGACCGCCCGTCCGACGGCTCGGTACGCATCGCCGGCCACCCGATCGAGAAGCTGCGCGACGGGCAGCTCTCCGGCGTGCGTGCGCACCTGCTCGGGGTCGTCTTCCAGCAGTTCTTCCTGCTGGAGCGGCTGACCGCGGCGGAGAACGTGGCGACCGGCCTGCTCTACCGCGGGGTGCCGGCCGCGGAACGCCGACAGGCCGCCCGCGCGGCGTGCGAGCGGGTCGGCCTGGCCCACCGGGCCGACTTCCCCGCCGCACATCTGTCCGGCGGCGAGCGGCAGCGGGTGGCGATCGCCCGCGCGCTGGTCGGCCGCCCGGCCGTGGTGCTCGCCGATGAGCCCACCGGCAACCTCGACTCGGTCACCGGCGCCGAGATCGTCGAGCTGCTGCGCGAGCTCAACGAGGACGGCGTCACCATCGTGGTGATCACACACGACGAGCGGGTCGCCGCGGCGATGCGGCGCCGCATCCAGTTGCGGGACGGCCTGGTGGTGCACGACAGCGGGGGTGTGTCGTGAGGTCCCGCCTGCGCGTCGCCGACCTACTGCCGGTGAGCACCGTGGGCCTGCGGTCGCGGCCGGGCCGCGCGGCGCTGTCCATCCTCGGGGTGGCGATCGGGATCGCGGCCATGGTGGCCGTGCTCGGCGTGACCCGGTCCAGCCAGGCCGACGTGCTGGCCCGCATCGACCGGGTCGGTACCAACCTGCTCACGGTGGCCAACGGCAAGACCATCCGCGGGGGCGAAGCCGAGTTGCCGGTGACCGCGGGAGCGGCGGTGGCGCGTACCGATGGGGTGCTCAGCTCGGCCGCGACCGCGACGCTCGAGGAACGGATCTACCGCAACGACCGGATTCCGTCCGGCCGGACCGGCGGGCTGTCCGTGCGGGTCACCGACCCGACGCTGCTCGCCACGCTGGACGCGACCCTGGTGGACGGTCGCTTCCTCGACGCGGCGCTGGCCCGTTATCCGGCGGTGGTGCTCGGCCACTACGCCGCCACGGTGCTGGGCATCAGCCGCGTCTCCGACCATCCGCAGGTCTATCTCGGCGACCGCTGGTACACGGTGGTGGGCATCATGGCGCCGGTCGAACTGGCGCCCGAACTGGATGCGTCGGCGCTGATCGGCGCGCCGGTGGCGGCCGCGCAGTTCGGGTACGCGGGCAATCCGACCCGGATCTTCGTGCGGGCGCAGACCGAGCGCACGGACGAGGTGGCCGGCCTGCTGGGGCGGGCGGCCAACCCCGCCCACCCCGAGGAGGTCGCCGTGAGCCGGCCCTCGGAGGCCCTCACCGCCCGGCTCGCGGTCACCGACGGCACCACGGTTCTGCTGCTCGGCCTCGGCGCGGTGGCCCTGCTGGTGGGCGGCATCGGCATCGCCAACGTGCTGGTGATCTCGGTCCTGGAGCGGTGCGGCGAGATCGGCCTACGCCGGGCGCTGGGCGCCACCCGGCGGCACATCGCAGCGCAGTTCCTGGTCGAGTCGCTGCTGCTGGGCGCGGGCGGCGGCGCGGCGGGGATCCTGCTGGGCGCCACGGCCACGTACGCGATGGCCACCGTGCGCGGCTGGCAGCCGCTCGTGCCGGTCGCCGCGGTCGGCGCCGGGCTGGGCGCTGCCGTCCTCATCGGAGGACTGGCGGGTGTCTATCCGGCTCTGCGGGCCGCCCGGCTCTCCCCGGCGACGGCACTGCGCACCGCCTGAGCGCGGCACGAGACGACCGAACGGGGGACGAGCCCCGGCCGACCGCTGGTGGGTCGACCGGGGCTCGTCGGTGGGCGTCCGGTCAGGAGAGATCGAACCGGTCGAGCTCCATGACCTTGGTCCAGGCGGCGACGAAGTCCGTCACGAACTTGTCGCGCGCGTCCTGGCTGGCGTAGACCTCGGCGAGGGCGCGCAGCTGGGAGTTGGAACCGAAGATGAGGTCGACCGCGGTGGCGGTCCACTTCACCTCGTCGGTGGCCACGTCCCGGATCTCGTACACGTGCTCCTCGGACTCCGACGCCTTCCACCGGGTGCCCGGGGCGAGCAGGTTGGCGAAGAAGTCGTTGGTGAGCACGCCGGGCCGGTCGGTGAGCACGCCGTGCCGGGTGCCGCCGACGTTGGCCCCGAGGGAACGGAGGCCGCCGATGAGAACGGTCATCTCCGGCGCCGTCAGGTCGAGCATGTAGGCACGGTCGACGAGCAGCACCTCCGGCTGGGTCTTCTCACCCGGACGCAGGTAGTTGCGGAACCCGTCGGCGCGCGGCTCGAGGACCCGGAAGGACTCGACGTCGGTCTGCTCCTGGCTGGCGTCGGTGCGGCCCGGGTGGAACGGCACGGTCACCTCGACGCCGGCGTCGCGCGCCGCCTTCTCGACGGCGGCCGAGCCGGCCAGCACGATCAGGTCCGCGAGCGAGATCTTCGCGCCGCCGGCGGAGTTGAACTCCCGCTGGATGCCCTCGAGGGTCGACAGGACCGTCGCGAGCTGCTCGGGCTGGTTGACCTCCCAGCTGCGCTGCGGCTCGAGGCGGATCCGGGCGCCGTTGGCGCCGCCGCGCTTGTCGGTGGACCGGAAGCTCGCGGCGGAGGCCCAGGCGGTGGAGACCAGCTGGGCGGTGCTGAGGCCGGACTCCAGGACCTTCGCCTTGAGGGCCGCGATGTCGGTGTCGCCCACGAGCTCGTGGTCGACCGCCGGCACCGGGTCCTGCCAGAGCTGGGTCTCCGGGACCCACGGCCCGAGGAAGCGGCTGACCGGACCCATGTCGCGGTGCAGCAGCTTGTACCAGGCCTTGGCGAACGCCAGCGCGAACTCGTCGGGGTTCTCCAGGAACCGGCGCGAGATCTTCTCGTACGCCGGGTCGACGCGCAGCGACAGGTCGGTCGTGAGCATCGTCGGCCGGTGCTTCTTCGACGGGTCGAACGGGTCCGGGATGATCTCCGGGGCGTCCTTGGCGACCCACTGCTTCGCGCCGCCGGGGCTCGTGGTGAGCTCCCACTCGAAGCCGAAGAGGATCTCGAAGAAGCGGTTGCTCCACTGCGTCGGCCGGTCGGTCCACGTCACCTCGAGACCGCTGGTGATCGTGTCACCGCCCTTGCCGCTGCCGTGGGTGCTCAGCCAGCCCAGGCCCTGCGCCTCCAGCGGCGCGCCCTCGGGCTCGGGGCCCACGTGGTCGTCGGCGACGGCGGCGCCGTGGGTCTTGCCGAAGGTGTGGCCGCCGGCGATGAGGGCGACGGTCTCCTCGTCGTTCATCGCCATCCGGGCGAAGGTCTCGCGGATGAAGTGCGCCGCGGCGGCCGGGTCCGCGTTGCCGCGGGGACCCTCCGGGTTGACGTAGATGAGACCCATCTCGGTCGCGCCGACGCCGCCCACCATCTCCTTCTCGGAGGCGTAGCGCTCGTCGCCGAGCCAGGCGTCCTCCGGACCCCAGAAGATCTCCTCGGGCTCCCAGACGTCCTCACGGCCGAAGCCGAAGCCGAAGGTCTTGAAGCCCATCGACTCCAGGGCGACGTTGCCGGCGAGCACGAGCAGGTCGGCCCACGAGACCTTCTGGCCGTACTTCTGCTTGACCGGCCACAGCAGGCGGCGGGCCTTGTCGAGGTTGGCGTTGTCCGGCCAGCTGTTGAGCGGGGCGAACCGCTGACCGCCGTCGCCGGCGCCGCCGCGGCCGTCCTGGATGCGGTAGGTGCCCGCGGCGTGCCAGCTCATCCGGATCATCAGGCCGCCGTAGTGGCCGAAGTCGGCCGGCCACCAGTCCTGCGACGTGGTGAGGACCTGGATGATGTCCTGCTTGAGGGCCTCGACGTCGAGCTTGGCGAACTCCTCGGCGTAGCTGAAGTCCGCGCCCAGCGGGTTGCCCTTCGGCGACTGGGCGTGCAGCACCGACAGGTCGAGCTGGTTGGGCCACCAGTCCCGGTTGGTGCGCGGACGACCCCCGGTCTTCGGGGTCGGCGAGTCGATGGCCGGGTTCTCGCTCTCGCTGCCGTGCGCGGTCACGGAGTCGTGCGCGACCGGGCAGCCGGCCGCCTCCTTCTTGTCCACGCCCTGCGCGCTGGAGGGAGTCTGGCCCTGGGTGTCGCTCATCTACTTCCTTCCGGGACTGACGGATCACTGGGAGGTGCGTGCGGTCGCGCAGCCGGGGCAGGTGCCCCAGTAGACGACCTCCGCCTCGTCGACCACGAACCCCTGGTCGTCGGAGGCGGTGAGACAGGGAGCGTCGCCCACTGCGCAGTCGACGTCGGCGATCGTGCCGCAGGAGCGGCACACGACGTGGTGGTGGTTGTCCCCCACCCGCGACTCGTACCGGGCGGTCGCACCAGCGGGCTGGATGCGCCGCACCAGACCGGCGTCGGTGAGCGCACGCAACACGTCATACACCGTCTGGTGGGACACCGTGGGATGATTCGCCCGTACCAGGGCGATCACCGTGTCGGTGTCGACGTGCGGATGGTCGCGCAGCGCGGCGAGCACCGCCAACCGGGGCCGGGTCACGCGCAACGAGACCGAGCGGAGCTGGGTCTCGAAGTCGGACGTCATGCGACGAACATAGCCCAGTCTTTTGGAATGAATCAAGTTTTCCGGGGATTCGACCCGCCGGACCGAACTCTCACTCCCCCAGGGTCAGGTGCGCGGACAGCGCGCGGAGGAAGTCGGGCGCGTCGAAGATCGCGCCGGCCGAGGCCACGCCGCTCGTCCTGGTCCGGCCGTCGAGGATGCGGTGGACCGCCTCCACCGCCAGCGGCGCGCTGACGGCGTAGATGTCCCGGCCGCCGGCGGTGATCCGTCGTCGCGTGTCGCCGGAGCGCACGACGACGTCGACGGTGAACGTCTGCGCGGACCGGCCGGACCCGTCGACCGCGGCCGGTGCGGGCGAGTCCGGCGCGGCGAGGTCCCGGGCCGCGCCGGTGGTCATGTACGTGCGCACCTCGGGGACGGCCAGGTGACTGGGCACGGTCACGACGTCGGCCATCGTGAACCCGCCCAGGACGGTCCGGCGCCCCAGCGGAGCGGGAAACTCCCACTCCAGGGTCGGCAGGTCGCCCTCGTCGAGGTGGTACTCCAGCCGGCCCCCGGTGTAGCGGACCCGGCGGCCGTCGCGCCGCTCCCGGGACACCGCGCCCGAGGCGAGCGTCCCGGCCGTCGGGTGCCAGCTGCTCAGCCCGTACGCGACGTGCACCTCGTCGGCCGTCGTCCCGTCGCCCATCGCCGTCGTGACCAGCAGGTCGCCGAGGCCGCCGAAGAAGGCCATCGCCGGGACCACCGCGACGCCCGCGGCCCGGGCACGCTCGGTGAAGTGCGTGAACGTGTCGAGGTTGGCCTCGATCTCCGCGGCCACGTCGACGTACGGGATCCCGGCGCGCAGGGCGGCCTCGATCACCGGGGCCGCGGTCGAGGCGAACGGGCCGGCACAGTTGACGACCGCGTCCGCGCCCGCCAACGCCCGGTCGAGCGAGGCCGGATCGCCGGCCGACGCCACCCGGTGTTCCACTCCTGGATGGGACGCGGCCAGCGTCGCCAGCCGGCCCGCGTCGCGACCGACGAGGAGCGGAATGAACCCCCGCTCGCGCAATTCCGTGACCACGAACCGCCCCGTGTGCCCGTACGCGCCGAACACCGCCACGGTCTGACCCGAACCCATCTGCTGCTCCTCATGCTGCCGGAAAAGATCGACTGAGAAGATCCTCCGGCGGCGGGCGACCCCGGGCCAGTGTCTGGAACGCCATGCCCCGTACAGTTTCGGACATGGCCACGATCGCGCTCGCCGCCACCGACGGGATGCTGCACTTCGAGTTCGCCATGGCGTGCGAGGTCTTCGCCCGCGACCCCTCCGGCCTGGCCGACCCGTGGTACGACCTCGTGGTCTGCGGACCGGGCCCGGTCGGGCTCGGTAGGTTCCGGATGGAACCCGACGCCGGCCTGGACCGGCTCGCCCGCGCCGACACCGTGATCATCCCGGCCGTCGAGGACATCGACGAGGCTGTGCCGCCGGACCTGCTCGACGCCGTGCGCGCGGCTTACGACGCGGGCGCCCGGCTGGTCTCGCTGTGCACGGGCGCTTTCGTGCTGGCCGCCGCCGGGGTGCTGGACGGGCTGCGCGCCACCACGCACTGGGCCCACACGGAGGCGCTGGCCGCCCGCTATCCGCGTGTGACGGTCGACCCGGACGTGCTCTACGTCGACAACGGCACCGTGCTCGCCTCCGCCGGCAAGGCCGCCGCGGTCGACCTGTGCCTGCACCTGATCCGCCGCGACCACGGCTCGACCGTCGCCAACGCCGTCGCCCGCCGACTCGTCGTGCCGCCGCACCGCGCCGGCGGCCAGGCGCAGTTCGTCACCACCCCGGTGCCGGCCCGCGACGACCATCCCCTCGGCGACCTGTTGCCCTGGGCGATGGAACGGCTGGACCGATCGCTGACCGTGGAGGACCTGGCCCGCCGGGCGAGCATGAGCTCGCGCAACCTGGCCCGCCACTTCATGGCGGCAACCGGCACCACCCCGCTGCAGTGGCTGTCGACGCAGCGGATCCGCCGGGCCCAGGAGCTGCTGGAGAACACCGACCGGAGCATCGACGCCGTCGCGCGGGCGGCCGGCATGGGCACCGCCACGACGCTGCGCCGGCACTTCCACCGCACCGTCGGCGTGCCGCCGGAGACCTACCGGCGCACCTTCCGCAGCGCCGCTCCCCCGGTCCCGGCCTGAGCCTTTCCGCGTACGTGCGGTCCGGGTCCACGCCCCGAGGAATGACGGCGACCGGCGTGGGCAATCGGCCCGGGTACCGGCGGACGAGACCAGCGAGGTGCGCGATGACGGGCAGCAGCGGGCGGGGTGACGAGCAGCAGCCGGAGGCGGCGAACCCGTGGGTCACCCGGGACGGCTTCGACGCGGAACCGCCGTGGGGCGCGGGCGAGCACGATCCGATGGACGAGGGCAGCGAGGAGAGCGCCGTACCCGAGGGGCGCCGTGGTGAGCGCCGCGCCGGTGCGCCCGCCCGGCCCTCGGGCCGTGCGGGCCGGCACGGGTTCGGGTCGGTCGAGCCCACCCGTACGTCGATGGCCGGACCCGGGGCGCCCCCGGACCCGGCGCCGTCCGGCCGGTCGTTCCCGGACGACGCGGACATCGACGTCCAGTCGGAGGACGCGCTGCGCACGCGCGGCCGGCGGTCCTGACCGGCCGCTGCGCTACGCCCCGCGGTGGACGGCGGGCTCGGACGCCGTGGTGTGCCGGCCCGGCACGTGTACGTCCGTCAGGACGACCCGGCTGCGCGGAAGCGCCGGGATCCGGCGCAGCGAGATCGTCAGGTCCTGCTCCGGGACCGTGTAGTCCAGGCGCGCCAACCAGCCGGCGAATGCCGCCAGCAAGGCCACCGTGACGTCCTCACCGGGGCAGCGGTGCCCGGTGCTCCGGTCGGCTCCGCCCTGCGGAATCAGCTCGTACGGGTCGGGAGCACGTCCGACGAACCGCCCCGGGTCGAAGCGGTACGGGTCGGGCCACAACCCCGCGTCGTGGTTCTGGCCGAAGACGTCGAGCAGCAGGAGCGATCCGGCGGGAACGTGCCGGCCCTGCCAGGTCAGGTCGGCGACCGCCCGCCCGCCGACGAACGGCGCGAACGGGTAGAAGCGGCGAACCTCGTGGGCGAACGCGACGGCGTAGCCGGCGTCACCGGCGCGCAGCCGGTCGCGGTGCTCGGGCCAGCGGTGCAGCGCGTGTGCCGCGAATGCCACGAACCAGGACACCGCGACGGTGGGTCGGATGATGTTGAGCAGTTCCACGGCGGCGAGTTCGGCGTCCATCGGCCGCCCGTCGCGGCCGCGATAGGCGGCCACCACGTCCAGCGCCGATCCCGGCGTGACGGTCACCCTCCCCGCCCGCACCTGCTCGATCAGCGCCGCGAGCCACCGTTCGCGCCGGCCCCGGGCGCGCCGTGCCCGCCAGTGCCGCGGGCCCAGCGTGGCGAAACCGTCGACCAGGGCGACCAGGTCACGGGCCAGGGGCCCCACCTCGGCGGTGTCCAGCGGGATGCCGGCCCACCGGCAGACGCCCTTGGTGATCACCCGGCTCGCCTCGTCGAACAGCACGACCGGCCGCCCACCGGCCGTGGCGATCGCCTCGTGCCAGGCCGCCGCCACCTGGTCGACCAGCGCGGCGACCCGGCGCGGGTCGGTGAGCACGGACAGGAACATGGCCTTGCGGTGGCGGTGGTCGGCGCCGTCGAGCGTGTGGACGGCCCGTTTACCGAACAACGTCCCCCGCACCGGTTCCGGAATGGCCCCGTGCCGTCGCACGCGCCGCTCGTCGTAGAAGAACCGCACCGCGTCGGGTCCCCGCAGCGCGAGCGCCGGCTGGCCCATCACCCGGGTAGGCACGGCCCGGGCGCCGCCGTGGCGCCACAGCGCGGGCAGCCAGGCGTAGCCGCCCACCACCAGGCCGAGAGTGTCGTCCAGGAACGGTCCACGCTGCGTCGCCATGACCCTCAGTGCCCCCTTCACGGAGCGTGAAACGCGACCGCCGGTGCCGCTAGCGGGCGGCCCGCCGGCGGTACGCGCGCCGGGCCCACAGGTAGGACAGCAGCGAGATCACCGCGCACCAGGCCAGCGCGACGACCGCGCTGCGGCCGATGCCCGTGCCGAGGAGCAGCCCGCGCATCGTCTCGATCACCGGCGTGAACGGCTGGTAGTCGGCGAACCAGCGCAGGCCGGCCGGCATGGTGTCGGTGGGCACGAAGGCGCTGCCCAGGAACGGCAGGAGGGTCAGGAACATGGGCAGGTTGCTGGCGGTCTCGACGCTGTCGCTGATGAGGCCGAGCGCCACCGACAGCCAGATGAGCGCGAACGCGATCGCGGCGAGCACGCCGGCGACGGCGAGCCACTCGACCGGGGTGGCATTGGGACGGAAGCCGACGGCCAGGGCGATGCCGAGAACGACGGCGATGCAGAGCAGGGTCTGCACGAGACTGCCGAGGACGTGTCCGGTCAGTACGGCGGCGCGGGAGATGGCCATGGTGCGGAAGCGGTCGACGATGCCCTCGGTCATGTCCATCGCCACGGAGATGGCGGTGCCCTGCGCGGCGCCGGTCACGCTGAACAGCAGGATGCCCGGCACCAGGTAGTTGAGGTAGGCGCCCCGGTCCCCGCCTCCCCCGGGGAGTCCGGCGCCGAGCGTCTCGCCGAAGACGTAGACGAACAGCAGCAGGAGGACGACGGGCATGCCGATCAGCATCGCGGTCAGCGACGGGTAGCGCTGGATGTGGCGGATCTGCCGGCGGAGCATGGTCGCCGAGTCGGTCACGGCGTAAGCGAGGCTGGTCATCGGTGTCCCCCGGTGGTGGCGTGGTGTGCGGCGGCGGATGCGGGTGTGCCGGTGAAGGCGAAGAAGACGTCGTCCAGGTCGGGCGTGTGGATGGAGAGGTGGTCGACCTCGACGTGCGCGTCGTCGAGCCGGTCGAGCAGGGTCCGCAGCGACCGGACGTCGCCGTCGCTGGGGACCTGGAGGGTGAGGGCGTCGTCGTCGGGTTGGCCGGTGGCGACGAGGCGGGCGGCCGCGTGCAGCGCGGTGAGGTCGGGGAACCGCAGCCGGATGTGCCCGCCGGGGATGCGCCGCTTCAGCTCGTCGGGCGTGCCCTCGACGACGATGCGCCCGTGGTCGAGCACGGCGATGCGGTCGGCGAGCTGATCGGCCTCGTCCAGGTACTGGGTGGTCAGGAAGACCGTGACGCCCTCGGCGACGAGACCGCGGATGATCTCCCACATGGCGTGCCGGCTGCGGGGATCGAGGCCGGTGGTGGGCTCGTCGAGGAAGATCAGACGCGGCTCACCGACCAGGGTCATGGCCAGGTCGAGACGGCGGCGCATCCCGCCGGAGTAGACGGAGACGGGCTTGCGTGCCAGCTCACCGAGGTCGAAGCGGTCGGTCAGCCGGGCGATGCGGCGTCGGCCCTCGGCGCGGCCCAGGTGGTGCAGGTCGGCCATCAGCCGCAGGTTCTCCTCACCGGTGAGGAGGTTGTCGACGGCCGAGAACTGACCGGTCACACCGATCGCCCCGCGCACTCCGTCGGGCTCGGTGACCAGGTCGTGGCCGGCGACGCGGACCGACCCGGCGTCGGCGGGCACGAGGGTGGACAGGACCCGCACCATGGTGGTCTTGCCCGCGCCGTTGGGCCCGAGCAGCGAGAAGACCGTCCCCTCGGTGACCATGAGGTCGATGCCGTCGAGGACGACGGTGTCCCCGTACGTCTTGCGCAGGCCGGACACCGAGATGGCCGGCCGGGTCGCGGTCGTTACCGCCATTGCTTCCTCCACTGATCACGAATGCTGCGGAACATGAGGGCACGAACCATCGCCGGTCGTGCCGCACGAGCGGGACCGGGTGCGAAGGCGTGTGTCAGGAGCGGTGGATCACGATGTCGCCGAACGCGGTGCGGGCGCGCACCTCGGCCTTCTCGTCGGTGTCGGCGGGGCCGGCGGCGGCGTCCAGGTCGTTGCGCACCTTGCCGAAGGTGGTGTGCAGGTCGAGCAGGACGGCGGTGCCACGCCGGATGCCGACCTCGATCCGCCCGGCCGCGGTGCGCAACGTGGCCGACCCCCGGACCAGCTCGCCGACGCGGATGTCACCGTTGGCGGTGTTCGCGGTGACCGAGGCGGCGGCGTGACCGGCGGCGACGGCGCCGTTCGCGGAGCGGATTCGCAGGTCGCCGCCCGTCTCACCGATCCACGTGTCACCGTTGCCGTTCTTGAGGACGGCGTGCCCGCCGACGGCGCGGACGCTGAGCCTGCCGGAGCCGGTGGTGACCTCGGCGTCGCCCGCCACGGTCTCGGCGATGGCCGCGCCGAAGCCGGTGTGGAGGCTGAGCTTGCCGGTGTCCTCGACCTGGAGGTCGCCGGCCCCGGTCCTGAGCCGGCAGTCGGCCACCGTGCCCGAGCAGCTCACCGCGCCGACCCCCAGCTTCGCGTCCACCCCGGACGCCTCCGGCAGGTCGATGGTCACCTCGACGGAGCCGGTCCGGCCGAAGACGCCGAAGCCGGGTTGCTTGGGCCCGCGGACCACGAGGCGGCCGGAGGCGTACTCCACCCGGGTCTGCGCGGCCGCGCGCACGTCGCGCTCGTCGGATTCGTCGGCCGGCCGCACCTGTACGACGGTGTCGGTCCGCGGGCCGGCCGCGATCCGCAGCTCGCCGGCGACGAGCTCGACCGATGCCGAGATCGGTGCGGGGGTGTCGAAGGATGGCATGGTGCTCCCCTTTCGGGTGGTCGGTGGGGCCGGCGCGGCTAGCGCGCCCAGCCGGTGAAGCGCTGACCGCCGGTGGCGGGACCGGATCGGCGAGGGGTGTCGGTCCGGGGGTGCTGACCGTCGGCGTCCACGGCGGCGGCCGCCGCCCGGATCAACCAGGTGTTGATCGAGACGCCGGCGCGGGCCGCCGCGTGCTCGACGCGCGCCTTGAGGTGCTCCGGCAGCCGCAGGCTGATCCGCACCGTCGCCTCGTCCTCGCCGTCGGCGGGCGGCTGCGGCAGCGGAGCCGGCGGTGGCGCCGGCGGCGCCTCGTCGGCCCACTGCTCGGTCGGCGGTGGTGTCACGACGAAGCTGGGCTCCCGGTCCCGCAGGCGCAGGTCGACCGAACCGGGTGCGAGATCGCGCGTGATCTCCGTGGCCGCCTCGGAGAGCGCGTCCAGCAGGGCGAGCCGGATCGCGGACTCCAGCGGTGCGGTGAGCCGCTCGGCGACTTCCCGGGCGTCGTCCCCGCCCGCGGCGGCGGCGACCGCGAGCTGGTGCCGGATGGCGTCGACGTAGGCGCGAAGTTCCATGACGCCAGTATGGCATCACCGTGATGCCACGTGCAACCACCGTGATGCCACCGCCGTCGCCTCCCTCGACGCCGTGGTCACGATCCGCGACGAGATCGGCCCGGAGCCGACGCTGCTGCTCGACAGCGGTATCCGCACCGGAGCGGACGTCTTCGTGGCGCTCGCCCTGGGCGCCGACGCCGTGCTGCTGGGCCGGCCGCACCTGTACGGGCTGGCGCTCGCCGGGCAGCGCGGCGTGGAGGACGTCATCCGCAACGTCGTGGCCGAACTCGACCTGACCATGGCGCTCACGGGCGCCCGCGACGTCGCTGCCGTCACCCGCGACCTGCTCGCCGCCGCCCCGTGTGACGGGCCGCGCTCAGAGGGCCAGGGCGCCCAGCTCGGCGCGGCCGGTGACGCCGAGCTTCGGGTAGGCCTTGTAGAGGTGGTAGGCGACCGTCTTGGGGCTGAGGAAAAGCTGCGCGGCGATGTCCCGGTTGGAGAGCCCCTTGCCGGCGAGCCGGGCGATCTGCAGCTCCTGCGGGGTGAGGTCGGCGGCGGCCGACGCGGCGGGCTGGGGGGCGCGCAGCCCCGTCGCCTCCAGTTCGCCGCGCGCCCGCGCGGCCCACGGCGCCGCCTCCAGCCGGTCGAAGGTCTGCAGGGCGTGGTGCAGCCGGCTGCGCGCCTCGGTCCTGCGCCGGGCGCGGCGCAGCCACTCCCCGTGCAGCAGCTCGGTACGCGCCTGCTCGAACGGGCGGCCACCGGCCTTCAGGGCGAGCAGGTAGTCCTGCTCGTCGCCGGTGAGCAGCGCCCGACACCGGTGCGCCAGGGACGTCGCCCACGGCTGGTCCACCCGCTCCGCCCAGGCCCGGAAGCGGCCGTACGCCTCCTCGGCCCGCTCGGGCACGCCGGCCCGGACGGCCGCCTCGACCAGGTCGGGCACGCTCCGGTACGCGCACACCTGGTGGGCGTACGGGTTGTCCTGCAACGCGGCGAGCCGGGTCACGGCGGACTCCGCCCGGCCCTGGCCGAGGTCGAGCAGGCCCAGCGCCCACAGCGTCCACGCCCGGCCGCCCGCCTCGGCGCCCGCCGCCGCGCCGTCCAGCGCCGAGGCCACCAGGTCCCGGCAGCGCGGCTCGTCGCCGGCCACCGCCGCCAGCACCGCCTGCACGGCACGCAACTGGCTGACCCAGAGGGGTTGACCGCCGTCGCGGGCGACGCGGACCGCCTCGTCGAGGCTGACCGTGGCGTCCCGGTGCCGGCCGTGGAAGAACTCCGCCTCGGCGAGGAAGAACAGCAGGGTGGGCAGCAGCCCGAGAGTGCCGTCGGCCCGGCAGCGGGCGACCAGGGCGCTGGCCAGCTCGTACGTCTCGGTGTCCTGCCCGGCGACGAAGCCGAGGCCGCAGAGCTGGAGCCGGTCGCGGGGTTCGTCGCCCACCCGGGCGGCGGTCGCGGCCAGCGGCAGTGGCCGGCCTCGCAGCGCGGCGACCTGGTAGCGGGCCACCGGATGGTCGAGCGTGGCGAGCTGGTCGAGGCAGTCGCCGAGGTGCGGCTCGCCGAGGTACCAGGCCGGGTGGAACGCCGCCACCAGCAGCGCGTCCCGCTGTTCCGGGTCCAGCGTCGCGCCCCGGGTCATCAGGTCGTACGCGGTCTGGTGGCCGCCCTGCCAGAACCAGGCGTGCCCCTCGACCCCGGCCACGCGGGCGTGGAAGGTCGGGTCGTCCACCAGGCCGGCGGCCCGCTCGGCGAGCCGCACCGCGTCGCCGAGGTGTCCCGACTGAAGGCCGCTCTCCGCGGCGAGCAGCAGCCGGCGCGCGGTCGCGGCCGGGTCCCCGCTCAGCTCGGCGGCGCGCTCGTACGCGGCCAGGGCCGCGCCGTAGCCGCTGCGCCCGCGGGCCTGCTCGGCGGTGCGTTCCAGCGCGGCGGCCACCTGCTCGTCCGGCCCGGTGGTGGCCGCCGCGAGATGCCAGGCCCGCCGGTCGGCGGTTTCCGGCGCGGTGAGCACATCCGCGAGCGCCCTGTGCACGGCGAGCCGTTCCGGGTACGTCGCGGCCGCGTGCACGGCGGCCCGGACCAGCGGGTGGCGGAACCGCAGCCGCCGTCCGGTGACCTCGACGAGCCGGGCCTCCTCCGCGGCGCGCAGGTCGGCGGGGCCGCCGCCGAGGGGCGCGGCGGCGCGCAGCAGCACGTCCAGGTCGCCGGTGTCCTCGACGGCGGCGACGCGCAGCACGGCGCGGGTGCCGGCGGGCAGCCGGTCGACCTGGCCGTGGAACGCCGCCAGCAACCGGTCGGTCAGCGGCAGCGGGCCGCCGGCCTCGCCGTCGTCGAGGACGCCGGGCAGCTCGATCAGCGCGAGCGGGTTGCCCTGCGCCTCGGCGAGCACCCGCATCCGTACGGCCGGCGCGAGCCCCGGGTCGAGCAGCCGGGCGGCGTCGGCCGGCGCGAGCGCGCCGACGGTCAGCTCGGGCAGGCCCGGGGCGGGGAAGCTCCCGTCCCGGGCCGCGAAGATCATCACCACGCCCTCGGCGTGCAGCCGGCGGGCGGCGAAGAGCAGCGCCTCGGCGGAGACGGTGTCCAGCCAGTGCGCGTCGTCGACGAGGCAGAGCACGGGGCCGTCCTCGGCGAGGTCCGCCAGCAGCGACAGCACCGCGAGCCCCACCAGGAGCCGGTCGGCCGGGGCGCCGCCACCCAGCCCGAACGCGGCGGCGAGCACCTGCCGCTGCGGTTCGGGCAGCCGGTCGAGGCGGTCGAGCGCGGGCCGCACGAGCTGGCTCAGCCCGGCGAACGGCAGCTCGGCCTCGAACTCGGCGGCACTGGCGCGCAGCACGCGCGGCGGTCCACCGGCCGGTGTCGTCAGCTCGGCGGCCCACTCCAGCAACGCCGTCTTACCGATGCCCGGGCCGCCGCGCAGCACCAGCGCGGCGCTCTCTCCGGCCCGGGCCCGCTCCACCAGGGCCGCGATCCGGTCCTGCTCTGCGGCGCGGCCGTGCAACATGCCCGCACCCTACACAGGTACGCGGTACCTAAGCGCTACCGATTCCGAGGCGCCGGATCATCCCTAGCGTCGTGGGCATGGAACTCATCGAGAAGTACCTCGCCGCCTGGAACACCACCGACCCCACCGCCCGCCGGGCCCTCATCGACGAGGTCTGGACCACCGACGGGACGTACACCGACCCGCTGGCCGCCGTCGCCGGCCGCGACCAGATCGACGCGCTGATCGCCGCCGTGCAGCAGCAGTTCGCCGGCCTGGAGTTCCGGCTCGCCGGCCCGGTCGACGCCCACCACGACCTGGCCCGGTTCACCTGGCACCTCGGCCCGCGCGACGCCGAGCCGATCGTGGTCGGCTTCGACGTCGCGGTCATCACCGACGGCCGGGTCGCCACCGTGCACGGCTTCCTGGACCGGGTGCCGGCATGACCGTCCTGGCCGCGCGGCCGGCGCGGGTCACCGCACCGGCCGCCGGGTCCGTCAGCTTCCTGCCGGTGCTGATGACCGCCACGTTCATGACCTCGATCGACGCGTTCATCGTCAACGTGGCGCTGCCGGTGATGCAACGCGACCTGCACGCCGGTCCGGCCGCGCTGGAGTGGGTGGTCGCCGGCTACGTCCTCGCGGTGGCCGCCGGCCTGGTCACCGGCGGCCGGCTGGGTGACCGGTACGGTCGCCGCCGGATCTTCGGGCTCGGCCTCGCGCTGTTCACCGTCGCCTCGGTGCTGTGCGGCCTGGCGCCTACCGCGGGCGTCCTGGTCGGGGCGCGGGTGCTGCAGGGGCTCGCGGCGGCGCTGCTCATGCCGCAGGTGCTGGCCATCGTGCGGACCAGCGTCGCGCCCGCCGAGCAACCGAAGGCGTTCGCCCGGTACGGCCTCACGATGGGCCTGGGCGCCGTCTTCGGCCAGTTGATCGGCGGCCTGCTCATCCGGGCCGACCTGTGGGGCCTGGACTGGCGCCTGTGCTTCCTCATCAACCTGCCGGTCGGCGTGGTCGCGCTGGCACTGCTCCGCCAGGTGCCCGAGTCCCGCCAGCCGGCGACCCGGCTCGACCTGGCCGGCGCGATCCTGGTCAGCACGGCGCTGGTGGCCCTGGTGCTGCCGCTGGTGGAAGGGCGCGAACAGGGCTGGCCACTGTGGACGTGGCTGAGCCTGGCCGCCTCGGTGCCGCTGTTCGCGCTCTTCGTGGCGACCCAGCGGCGCAGCACGCAGCCCATGGTGCACCTGGCACTGTTCCGCGAGCGGGCGTTCTCGGTGGGGCTGGTGGCGACCCAGGTGTTCTGGATGGGGCAGGCGTCCTTCTTCCTCATCCTGGCCCTCTACCTGCAGGTGGAGCGGGGCCTGTCGGCACTGGAGTCAGGGGTCGTCTTCATCGCGATCGGCGCCGGCTACCTGGCCACCTCGACGTACGCCCACCGGATCGCCGCCCGGCTCGGCCGCCAGGTGGTGACCGTCGGCGCGCTGATCATGGTGGTAGGCCTGTACGGCATGTGGGCGGCGGCCGGGCACGGGTCCGGCTGGCTGGTGCCGGGGCTCGCCGTGGACGGCATCGGCATGGGCATCGCGCTCGCGCCGCTGACGACCACTGTGCTCGCCCGGGTCAGCCCGCAGCACACCGGGGCCGCCGCCGGCGTGCTCGCCACGGTCAACCAGACCGGCAACGCGGTCGGCGTGGCCCTGATCGGCATCGTCTTCTACCAGGCCGCCGACCTGACCGGCGGGTTCCGGGCCGGGCTCGTCGCGCTCATCGCGCTGGAGCTGGCGCTGGCCGCGGTCATCCAGCTGCTGCCGAGGAGATGAGGCCGACACACCGGCCGCCGTCGACCAGGACGGCGGCCGGTGGCGTGCTCGGGGCCACCGGGGATGCCGGCCCGGTCAGCCGGCGCCGGGGGTTCCCCGCCGGAAGGGCAGCAGGAGAGCGCCGGCTCCGGCCGCGATGAGCTGGCCGGCGGCGATGACGGTGAGCAGCGGTGCGGGGCCGTGGGAGGTTGCCAGGCCGGCGACGGCGGCGCCACCGGCGGCGGCGGTCACCTTGATTCCCGCGCCGAGGGTGAAGACCTGGGTCCGGACCGGCGGCGGGGCTTCGCGGTCGCGGACGGCGAAGAGCGCGACGATGACGGGGCTGCTGATCAGGCCGGTCAGCGCGAACAGCAGCAGGAGCGGCCATCTCCCGGGCAGCGTCGCGGTCAGCAGCAACGGTGCCGCCATGGCCCCGGTGCAGATCAGCAGAACCCGCTCGGGGTGCCGGCGGAGCGCCCGGAGCCGCAGGCAGAGCAGCGCCCCGGCCAGGCCGCCGCCGGCGGTGGCGGACATGATGAGGCCGGTCAGGGCCGGCTGGTGGGTATGGGTGGCCACCGACGCGGCGGCGATCGGCAGCGCGCCGAGACCGAGTTGGCTGATCCCGGAGGCGACGGTCACCGCGCCGAGCCGGCGCCGCCGTACCAGGACGGCCACCCCGCCGAGCGGCACCGCCCGGGACCGGCGGCGGTCCCGGGCCCGAGCGGGAAGGGGCAGGGTCACGACGGCGAGAGCGCCCGCGATGACGCAGAGTCCGAGGACGACGAGCGACCAGGACGCGCCGAAGGCGCCCGCGGCTACGGCCGCCACCGCGGGTCCGACGATCCCCGCGATGCCGTAGCTGGCGGAGTCCAGGACGAAGGCACGTGGAAGGCAGCCGGGCACGAGCTCGCCCAGCAGGCTGCTGAGGCCGCCCAGCAGCAGCGGAGCGACACAACCCGCGACGACCAGCAGCGCTGCCGCCGCCGCGGTGAACCGGCCGATCAGCGCTGCCGCGCCGGCGAGGGACAGGGCGTACGTCGCGAAGGCCAGTACGTAGAGCGGCTTGCGGTGCCGTACGCCGTCCGCGGCCGCGCCGGCGAGCGGGGCCGCCGCCACGTGCGGGACCATCAACGCCGCGATCAGCAGTCCACCGAGGCTCGCCCGTCCCGTCCGGTCCAGGGCGACCAGCACGATCGCCACTCGCGCGCCCTCGTCCGCCAGCCGCGCGGTGACCGCGGCGGCCAGGTAGCGCGCCAGCACACGGCGCTCGGACGCGGGCGCCGGCGTCGCCGCGACGGTCCTGACCGGAGCACACCCCGACGGGGGACGCAGAGCTGTCACGACCCTGCTGCTTACCGTTACCTCTCGGTGCACTCTTGCGAGCACATGATGGGTAGTCCCGCCCTTTGTGGTGGGACGGTCCCGGTCTGACCCGCGGTGGCGGTGCCGGGTTCACGCTTCACTGCCACCTGCCCGCGTTGGCGGGTCTTCTGGTCGGCTCGACGTGCTGCCACCGGGCCACTCCCGGCGGTGTTGTACTGGGCCGCGAGGGCGGCGAGGTTGAGTGCGGCGTTGTGGTCGCGGTCTATGGTCAGGCCGCAGGTCTGGCAGGTGTAGGTGCGTTCGGACAGGGCCAGTTTGGTTTTCACCGCGCCGCAACCCGAACACGTCTTGCTCGATGGATACCAGCGGTCGGCGACGATCAGCCGGCCGCCGTTCCACTGCGTCTTGTAGGTGAGTTGCCGGCGCAGCTCGCCGAAGCCGGCGTCGGCGATGTGCCGGGCCAGGCGCCGGTTTCGCAGCATCCCGGCGACGTTGAGGTCTTCCACCACGATCGTGCCGTGCTCTTGACAGAGTTGGGTGGTGAGCTTGTGCAGGCTGTCGCGGCGCAGGTTGGCGACCCGGGCGTGGGCCCGACCGAGCCGGGCGGAAGCTCGCTGCCAGCGGTTCGAGGGGCGCTGGCCGGTGCGCCGGTCCGGGCCGGTCTTGCGCGACAGCGCCCGGCCGAGGTGCCGCAGGCGCTGGCGGGCAGCGGTGAGGTGGCGCGGGTTCGGCTCCGTTTCGCCGGTGGACAGCACGGCAAGGTTCGTGATGCCGACGTCCACCCCGATCGTCGAGTCGGTCCGCGTGGGTCGGCGCTCGGCCCGCTCGACCTCGACGCAGAAGGACACATGCCACCGGCCGGCGTCACGCCGGACGGTCGCGGACATGATCCGGGCGGTGCCGTTGTCGATACGCCGGGCCAGCTTGCGGCCGGACTCGTGCAGCTTCAACCGTCCCAGCCGCGGCAGCACCACATGCGTGCGGTCCGGCTCGACGCGGATCGTCCCGGTGGTGAACCGTACGGCCGGTGTGCTGCGGCGGCGGGACTTGAACCGAGGGAAACCGACCGGCCGGCCTGCCCGCTTGCCCGTCCGGGAGCTGGACCAGTTCTTCAACGCCCGAGCCAGCGCGTCGAGGCCGGTGTTGAATGCTTCCTTCGAGCACTCCCGCCACCACGGCGCAACATTGTGCTTCGCGGCGTTCCACGCCCTGCGCAATGCCGGCAGCGACCAGCCGACCGCCGGGGTCAGCAACTCCTCCGCCACCCCGTAGGAGCGTTCAGCCGCCCTCTGCTCCATGACGGCTTTGACCCGAGCCAGCGCCCAGTTGTGCGCGACCCGGGCCGCCCCGGCATGCGCGAGCACACCGCGTTCCTGACCAGGGGTCAGGTCCAGGGCGAACCGGTACGCCTGGACCGTCCTCACCCCGGGTCCCCGGTGGCAGCTTCGATCGCACGACGGGCGCGCTCCGCCGCCGCACGGCGACTGTACAGGCGGGCACACAGCGACGTCAGGACCTCGGTCACGTCACCCACCAGGTCCTCGTCCACCCCAGCGGGATCAACCACGACCTGCCCGACGTCCGGGACCGCGCCCGTCACCGGCTCACCGACCATGATGAGCCGGCCGAGCCGAAACGTCGGAACAGGCAGCATCCCCGCCGCGTACTGCCGCCGCCCAGTCACATACGAGACACCAGTCGCCGCCGCCCACCCCTTCAAATTCACCACAGTAACTATAAGGCGCTAGATGTCGCTATCGACCACCGACACGCCAGATATTTCTCCCTCGAAGCGGTCACGCCGCCCCGTCGACGGCGCGGCCCGGTCCCGCGCGCCGGGAGGCTCGTCGCGCGCGACCGGGCCGCCGGCCGGTGTCCCTAGCTCTCCGTCTGCTCGGGCTCGATCAGCAGGCGGGCGTAGTTGGCCATGGATCGCTGGTAGCGGGGCAGGTGCGGGGCCAGTGCGGCGACCGCGACGGCGACGGCCTCACGTTCCCGGCCCACGCTGGTCAGCGCCAGCGCGAGCGTGGCGCTGACCGCGTCGTCGAGTTCGTCGGCGGGCTGCTGCCGCTCGGCCGTCAGCAGTTCGACCGACTCCTCGGCCCGGCCCAGATTGCGCAGGGAACTGGCCAGCTGGATCACCGAGCGCCGGCGGCGGATGCCGGTGATGCCTCCGGCCAGCGCGGCGCGGTACAGCGGCACGGCCCGGTCGGAGTGGCCGGTGGAGTCAAAGGCGCAGGCGCGTTCGAACGCGGCCACCGGATCGCCGTCCGGCAGCTCGGCGGCGAGCGCGTCGACGCGTTTGCGGAACTCCTCGGGCTCGTGGTCGTCGATGGCGGCCCACAGCTCGGCGCTACGCCGTTCCCAGTCCGGTGATGTCGTCATGCCGGCGATGGTGGCCGGGCGGGGTAGGGTGTCGCCAGTGATTCGGCCAGGACCGAATCACTGAAGGGGGCGGCGATGGCGATCACGCTGCGGTTCAGCCCGGCCGACCTGATGCGCTGCCGGTTCGCGGTGTCGCCGGTGCTCGAGACGATCGAGGCCATCCGCCTGACCACGCCCGAGGACACCCCCGGCTACCACCAGGGCTTCCTCCACGCCATGAGGCACCGCCTGGCCGCGTTGGACCTGCGCCCGGTCACCCTGCTGCAACCTCGCCGCGGTTACAGCCCGGACTTCCTCTCCCCGCCGCCGGCCGTCGCGCGCCCCCGCTTCGAGGAGGAACTGGCGCGCGTCGAGGCGACCCCGCTCGACCGGGTGGCCGAGGAGATCGCCCGCTCGCTGCGGGACACGCCGGGCGCGGCGCGCACGGCGGTGGGCCGACGGTTGCTGGCCGATCCGGCCGACGCGCTGCGCCTGCTCACCGGGGTCATCCGGGACGTGTGGCACGAGGTGATCCAGCCGGCGTGGCCGAACGTCCGCGCCCTGCTCGACGCCGATGTGGCCTTCCAGAGCCGCCGGCTCGCCGAGGGCGGCCTGGACCGGCTCTTCGCCGAACTCCACCCGCAGCTGCGCTGGCACGACGGCGTCCTCACCCGCGACCGCGGCGACCACGAGGACCGCCGGCTCGCCGGCGAGGGCCTGCTGCTGATCCCGAGCGCCTTCAAGTTCGACCAGGTCCTGGTGATCCTCGACGAGCCGTGGCAACCCACCGTGATCTATCCGGCGCGTGGCCTGGGCACCCTGTGGCAGTCGACCCGGACGGAGGAGCTGGCGGCCGCCGGCCGCCTCATCGGGCGCAGCCGCGCGACCCTGCTGGCCGGGCTGACCGAACCGGTCAGCACCACCGTCCTGGCCCACCGGCACGCGCTGGCGGCCGGCACCGTCTCCCAGCATCTGACCGTGCTCCGCGACGCCGGGCTGGTGGTGGGCGAGCGCCACGGCCACGAGATCCGCTACCGCCGCACCGCGCTGGGCACCGCGCTGCTCAGTGGGACGCTCCCCGCGTGAGCCGCGGCCGGCGATCGGTGGCCGCCCGGCTCAGCTCCGCGCCGGTGCCCGCCTCCGCCGTCGTGAGAGGCCCTCGCTGGTGACGCCGTGGAAGACGATCATCACGATGATGCCGAGGAGCCCGACGAGCGGGTTCACGACCAGGGCGACCAGCCCGGTCAGGCCGTAGAGCACGAGACCGGTGATCGGCCGGGCCTCCTGCGCACGGACGTGGTCCTGGTCGACCCCGTCCGCGCGCAGCTCCGGGTGGCGGCGCAGATAGCCGAAGAACACCAGCCAGGGCGCCGACATCAGCGCCGCGGCGAGCGCGTACATGACGACGGCCACCCGCAGGTCGCCGGCGTCGCCGTCGACGAGCGCCGACGCCAGGACCGCGGTCGGGAACGGGATGATCACCACGCCGAAGAGGAGGGCGATGTTGATCCAGCTCAGCGCGAGGGTGGTGCCGCGGACCAGCCGGAGCAGGGCGTGGTGGTTGAGCCAGAGGACCCCGATGTAGACGAACGACACCACGAACGCCAGGTAGGACGGTGCCTCCCGGCCGAGCGACACCAGCAGACCGCCCTCGTGGTATTCCGGCACCCGCAGGTCCAGCACCAGCAGGGTGATGACGATGGCGAAGACACCGTCGCTGAACGCCGCCAGCCGGCCGGTGTCGGCCGGCCGGCGCGCCGGCTCTCCCGGCGGGGCATCGTCGCGACCTGCGGGCACTGCCGAACGCTAACAGCGACGGCATCGCGGGCGGGCGCGATCACCGGGAAGTCCGCGCGCGACGGTCAGGAGACCGCGGCCCTCACCAGCTCGGCCACCCGCTTCTCCACCGCGGGGCTCCAGTTCTGGAGCGCGTACGCCACCGGCCACAGGTCGCCGTCGTCGAGGTTGGCCGTGTCCTGGAAACCCAGGGTCGAGTACCGGTAGTTGAACTTGCCCGAGTCCTGGAAGAAGACAACGATCTTGCCGGCCGCGTTGGCGTAGGCGGGCATCCCGTACCAGGTCTTCGGCGCCAGCTCCGGGGCGGCCGCGGTCACCGTCGCGTGCACGCGCTCGGCGAGGGCCCGGTCTTCCGGCGCCATCTGCGCGATCCGGTCGAGGACCGCCTGGAGGTCGTCGGCCTTCTTGGCGCCCTTCTTTCCCTCGGCGCGCAGCTCGGCGGCGCGTTCCTTCATGGCGGCGCGCTCCTCGGCGCTGAAGCCGTCGGACACGGTCGTGGCGTTCTTCGCGGACATCCTGGTGCTCCCTCTTCTCCGTTCACGGCTCGGCGTCATGCCGGCTGCCGAGGAAAAGGCTAGGCGTTGATCACAGGCGCTGGCTTCTCGATTCCTGATCGGATGGGAGCGGCACGCCGGGACAGCGGCCCGCCGGTGCGGAACGACGGACGGTGAGAGCCCAGCTCGGGGTCAGGCCGCGGCGGGCGTCGCCAGCAGCGCGCGCAGCTCGCGGACCGCCGCCCGCCCGGCGCGGTTCGAGCCGACCGTGCTCGCGGACGGCCCGTAGCCGACCAGGTGGATCCGGGGATCGGCGACCACCCGGGTGCCGTCCACGACGATGCCGCCGAGGGGCCCGCGCAGCCGCAGCGGGGCCAGGTGGTCGAGCGCCGGCCGGAAGCCGGTGCACCAGAAGATGATGTCCGCGTCCTGTGCCGTGCCGTCGCTCCACCGCACGCCGTCGGGGACGATCCGGTCGAACATCGGCCGGCGCCGGAGGAGACCCCGTTCCCGGGCCTCGCGCAGCTGCGGTGTCCACGCCAGCTCGGTGGCGCTGGCGATGCTTCCCGGAGGCAGCCCGGCGCGGACGCGCGCGTCCACCTTAGCGACCACCTCGCGTCCGTAGTCCGGCGTGAACGGCCCGTCCCGGAACACCGGCGGGCGGCGCGTGACCCAGGTCGTCGACGCCGCGACGTCGGCGATCTCGATGAGCAGCTGCACGGCCGACGCGCCGCCCCCGACGACCACCACCCGCTTCCCGGCGAAGTCCGCCGGCCCCCGGTAGTGGGCGGTGTGCAGCTGCCGGCCGCGGAACGTCTCCTGTCCGGGGTAGTACGGCACGAACGGCCTGGTCCACGTGCCCGTCGCGTTGATCAGTGCCCGGGTGGTCCAGGCACCCCTGTCGGTCTCGACGAGGAGTCGTCCATCGTCGGCGTCGCGGACGGCCGTGACGGCCACCGGCCGCTGCACGTCGATGCCGAATTCCCGCTCGAAGGCGGCGAAGTAGGCCGGCACCGCCTCGGCGGCCGGTTCGTCCGGCGGTGGCGGCGTGAAGTGCATTCCGGGCAGGTCGAAGATGCCGTGCACGGTCGCCATGCGCAGTGTCGGCCACCGGTGCCGCCAGGCCCCGCCGGGCGCCGCGTCGGCGTCCAGGACCGCGAAATCCAGGCCCGAGGAGCGCAGGTGGTACGCGCTGGACAGCCCCGCCTGCCCGGCCCCGACAACCACCACATCCGTCTCCGGCACGTGCGGCACAACGCCCCGGGTCCGGCGGACCCTTCCCATCCGCGACCGATCTCACACCGGTAGCGTGCCCGTCATGAGTGCCGACACCTTCCGCTCGGTGGAGATCGAGCGCACCAGCGTGGGACGTTACGTCGTGCGGAACGCCCGCGGCGGATCGATGTCGATGGGCACGGGCGACGACGGCGACTTCACACCGGTGGAGCTGCTCCTGGCCGCCATCGGCGGTTGCACCGCGATCGACGTGGACCACATCACCAGCCGCCGCGCCGAGCCGAGCCGGTTCTCCGTCGAGGTCAGCGGCGACAAGATCCGGGACGAGACCGGCGGGAACCGGATGCGGAACCTCAAGGTGGAGTTCACCGTGACGTTCCCGGCGGGGGCGGACGGCGACAGCGCGCGGGAGGCGCTGCCCCGGTCCCTGCGGCAGTCGCACGACCGGCTCTGCACCGTCTCCCGCACCGTCGAGTCCGGCACTCCCGTCGAGATCGTCGTGACCGGTCCCGGCGTGGACTGAGCCTGCGGGCTACCGTCCTCGGGGCACCTGGTCCGTGACGTCGGCGTAGCCGACCTGCCCGGGCGCCGCGGCCGGCACGTAGATCACCCGGAGCACGCCGGTCGGGAAGGCCTCCGTCGCCGTCACCCGGAAGTGGTACGGGGTGTCACCGTCGTCGAACAGCTTGCGGCCCTTGCGCGCGGCCACCGGATGCACCAGCAGGCGCAGCTCGTCGACCAGCCCGGCGGCGAGCAGTTGCTGCACCACGGAGATCGACCCCGGGATCAGGACGCCCTTGCTGCCGGCGTCGGCCCTGAGCGCGGCGACCGCGTCGAGCAGATCGCCCTCGATCAGCTCGGAGTTGCGCCAGGAGAACTCCAGGGGCTGGCGTGACACGACGACCTTGCGCGTGTCCCCGAGTTGCTTCGCGAAGGGCGCGTCGTCACCGCCCCCGGCCTCGCGGTCCGGCCAGGCGCCGGCGAAGCTGTCGTAGGTCTCCCGGCCGATGAGCAGTACGTCGGCGCTGTCGTAGTCCTCGGTGACGGCGCGGCCCATGTTCTCGTCGAAGTACGGGAAGTGCCAGTCGGGGTCGATCTCGGCCACGCCGTCGGCGGAGATGAACAGCGTGGAGATCACCTTTGCCATCGCAGGGTCCCTTCGGGTCGGGTGGTGTCGACAGGTCGACCGTCGCAGCATCCCAAACTCGTCGACCGAGCACCGCCCCGTCCCGGACAGAACGGGACGGACGGGCATGAAGGACCCCTGCCGGCTCCGCTGCGCCCGCGGCTGTTTGCCCCCCGGAGGGCACGGGAAGACGAGCATCGACAGGGCGCGGAGCCGCCCGCGCCACCGCACCACGGGGAGGCCCACATGGGCGACCGGAATCAGTTGCACGAGCTTCGCCAGCAGGCCCACAACGCGGGCATCGAAGGCAACTCCAAGATGAGCGAGAAGCAGCTCCGCGATGCACTGCGGAGGGTCGGCAAGGGCGAGCGGCCCGAGATGGCCAAGCAGGAGGCCAGACGCTGACGAGCGCGAGCGGTGCCGGCACCCCGTGGGGTGCCGGCACCGCTCGTGTCCCGGATCAGCCGGTCGCGCAGCTCGCGGTGGGCGTGGTGGAGTTGCCGTTCTTGTAGAGCGTGATGCCGAAGTTGTTGCCGTTGCCGTTGGGGCGTGCGGTGAGGGTGCCGCTGGTGCCGCTGATCGAGGCGTTCCAGCTGTTCTGCAGGGTCTGACCGCCGTTCGTGCGGATGGTGACGACCCAGCTGCTGCTGCCGCTGACGGAGAAGCTCACGTTGAACCGGTCGCTCCACTCCTCGGCGCGGCTGACGCTGACCGTGCAGCCGCCGCCGGGCGGCGGCGTGGTGGGACCGGGGGCGGTGCCGCCGACGGTGATGTCGGAACTGCCACTGCTCTGGTAGCCCTCCGTGGCCAGGATCTGGTAGTCGTGGGTGCCCAGGTTCATCCCGTACCGGGCCCACGCGTCGAAGTGGTTGCCGGCCGTGATGTTGCCGCCCACCCGCTTCGACTGGCGGACGCTCCAGTACTGGTAGAAGGTCCGGGTGCCCTCGATGGAGGGCGCGTTGACCCGCTGCGTCCGGTAGATGTCGTACGTTCCGCCGTCGCTGGTGACCGTGCCCATGAACCCCTGGCCGCCGGGCGGCCGGTAGGTGCCCCAGCTGTCGACGATGTAGTACTCGACGAGCGGATTCCTCGTCCACCCGTAGAGGGTCAGGTAGGCGTTGCCGGACGGGTTGAAGCTGCCGGAGTAGGTGACCGTCCGACGTGCGCCGGGATTCCAGCCCTTGCCGGCGACGAAGTTGTTGATGTTGCTCCACTGGGTGCTGTACTGGCCGCCGTTACCCATGTTCATGGAGACGTTGCCACTGTCCTTCCAGAAGGAATAGAAGTAGCCGTTGTGCGTCCCGGTGGAGTTCGAGGTGACGGTCTGGGCCTGTGCCGGGCTGGGCAGGAGCGCGGTGGCGCCCGCGGTGACCAGGACGGCGGCGCAGGCACCGCCGATGAGCATCCGGAGGCGCCCGCGGCTGCGGACCCTCGGACGGACGAGCGCGTCGGTCATGTACGTGCTTCCTCTCTGGACGGCTGGCGGAGGCGCGGATGCGGGGTGGCTCACATCGACGGGGATGGACGGACGTCGATGGCGACAGCATCGGCGGCGCACCGGCACGCTGTCAACGACTTCCGGAAATAGTGCGGAAGGCGAACCGCCCCGGGTGAAGGCGCTCCGATCTCGTCGAAGCTGCTCAACCAACATGTCCGGCCAGCCGGACGCGACGACGACAGGGCCGGTCCCGGCCAGATCGGCCGGGCGGCAGGGCGAGGTTCCGGAATGTTTCTGGGAGGTGCGGGTCAGCCGTCGAGGGCGGCGCGGAGGAAGTCGAGCGCCGCGGCGTCGTCGTCGATGCCGCCCGCCTCGTGGCCGTTGTACCGCCACACCGCCAGCTCGGCCGGTCCCCGGTAGGCGTTGACCGCGGCGAAGACCGTGGACGGGGGCACGATCTCGTCCATCAGCGCCACGGAGAAGCGCGCCGGCACGGTGGCCCGGCGGGCGAAGGCGACCCCGTCGACGTAGCCGAGGGTGCGCAGCACCTGCTCCTCCCGGTCCCGGTGCACCGCCAGGTAGTCCCGGATCTCCCGGTACGGCGTGGAGTCGGTGACGGTCACCGCGCGGGGGATGTCGCACAGGAACGGCACGTACGCCACGGCCGCGCGCAGGTCCGGCACCAGGGCGGCGGCCGCCAGCGCCGCCCCGCCACCCTGGCTGTGCCCGAGCACCGCCACCCGGTCCGGGTCGACGGCGGGCAGCCCGCGGGCGGCGTCGACGGCCCGGACGGCGTCGGTGAGGAATCGCCGGTAGTAGTACCGGCGCGGATCCTCGATGCCCCGGGTCGCCATTCCGGGAGCCTGCGGGCCGCCTGCGGCGACGTCCGGGGTGTCGCCCCGGCTCCACCCGGAGCCCTGGCCCCGGGTGTCCATCTGCAGGTGCGCGAAGCCGGCGGCGGCCCAGAGCAGGTTCTCCAGCGGATGACCCCGGCCGCCGCCGTAGCCGACGTACTGCACCACGGTGGGCAGCCGCCCGGCGGCACCGCGCGGCACGCGCAGCCAGGCCCGGATCGGCTGGCCGGCGAAGCCGGGAAACGTCACGTCGAACACGTCCAGGTGCGTCAGCGGCGTGTCCAGCGCCGTCACGGTGAGGTCGTCGCCGCACCCCCGGGCGTCGGCGAGCGTGTCGGCCCAGAACGCGTCGAAGTCCTCCGGCTCACGCAGGGCGCTCCGATAGGCGCGCAACTCCGTCTCGGGAAGGTCGGTGTACACGGCCACCTCTCACGTCAGCACATCCACGACACGCACTCCGCCGGGGTCGAGCGCCGGGCGTCCCGGGGACGCCCGGCGGACCGGCCTCACCTGATCTCGGATGTCGTCCAGCGCGGCGACTCGGCGGTGACCGGCACGGTGTCACCGACCAGGGTGGTCAGCGCCTCCGTGTCCCGCCGCGCGCTCGTGCCGACCCAGAGTTCGACCTCACCGGGCTCCACGACCCGGGTGAGCGTGCGGTCGGAGAAGGCCAGGCGAGTGGTGGGGACCGTCAGCTCGACGGTGGCCGACCGGCCGGGCTCCAGGTGGACCCGCCGGTACCCGAGCAGCTGCGCCACCGGCCGGGTCACCGAGGCGACCAGGTCGCGGCCGTAGAGCTGGACCACGTCGTCGCCGGCCACCGCGCCGGTGTTGGTCACGCGCACCGTCACGCGCAGTGCCCCGTCGGTCGGCACCGTGGCGGGCACGGTCAGGCCGGCGTGCTCGAACGTCGTGTAGGAGAGGCCGTGGCCGAACGCCGCCGCGGGCGTCGCCGGCAGGTTGGTCACCTCGCTGCCCTCGCCGAGCGTCGGGTGCAGGTACGAGTACGGCTGCGCCCCCGCCGAGCCGGGCAGGCTGATCGGCAGCTTGCCCGACGGGTTTACCCGCCCGGAGAGCACGCCCGCGATCGCTCCGGCCCCCTCCTCGCCGGGGAAGAACGCCTGCACCACCGCCGCGCAGCGCGACAGCGCCCAGCCGACCACGTACGGCCGGCCCGTGAGCAGCACGAGGACGACCGGCGTGCCCGTGGCCAGCACGGCCTCCACGAGCTCGCGCTGGACTCCGGGCAGCTCCAGGTCCTCCCGGTCGCAGCCCTCGCCGACCGTGCCGCGCCCGAAGAGGCCGGCGTGGTCGCCGACGACCAGCACGGCGACCTCCGCGCCGGATGCCGTGGCGACGGCCTCCGCGAAACCGGACCGGTCGTCGGTGTCCACGTCACAGCCGGCCGCCCAGGTGACGTGGTCGGCACCGAACTCGGCGCGCACCGCGTCGAGGACGGTCGGCACCTCGATGCCGGTCTCCACGCCGGGGTGCTGGACGAGCACGTGGTTGAGGAAGGAGTAGCACCCGAAGAGCGCGGCCGGCCGGTCCGCGTTGGGTCCGATGACCGCCACGCGCCGGGCCGCCGGCAGGGGCAGGACGTCCCGGTTGGCGACCAGGACGACGGACTCCTCGGCGAGGCGGCGGGCGATCGACCGGTGCTCCGGTGCGTCGAGGTCGACCGCCGGGGGCGGCTCGTCCGTGAACGTGGCGTCGAGCAGGCCGAGTTCCAGCTTCTGCCGCAGAACCCGCAGCACCGCCCGGTCGACGAGCGCTTCGTCGAGCTTGCCGGCCCGCACCCGCTCCCCCAGGGTCAGATAGGCGTCGCCGGTCGGGAGCTCGATGTCGATGCCCGCGGCCAGCGCCTGCTCGGCCGCCTCCGCGTGGTCCGCCGCAACGTGGTGCAGCAGGTTCAGGAAGGCCACGCCGTAGTAGTCGGACACCACCGTGCCGTCGAAGCCCCACCGGTCCCGCAGCACGCCGGTGAGCATCGTCGGGTCGGCGGCGACGGGCACCCCGTCGATCTCGGTGTAGGAGTGCATGATGCTGCGGGCGTTCCCGTCGAGAATCGCCATCTCGAAGGGTGGGAACAGCACGTCGGCGAGCTCCCGGGGGCCGGCGTGCACCGGGGCGAAGTTGCGCCCGGCGCGCGAGGCGGAATAGCCGGCGAAGTGCTTCAGCGTGGCCAGCACGCCCTGCGACTGGAGGCCCCGCACGTACGAGGTGCCGATGGTGCCGACCAGGTAGGGGTCCTCGGCGATGCACTCGTCGACCCGGCCCCAGCGGGGGTCCTGGATCACGTCGAGCACCGGGGCGAGACCCTGGTGGATGCCCAACGCCCGCATCGAGGCCCCGATCGCCGCGGCCATCTCGGTGACGAGCTCGGGATCGAACGCGGCGCCCCACGCCAGCGGGGTGGGGAAGGTGGCCGCCTTCCACGCCGAGAGCCCGGTGAGGCACTCCTCGTGGACGATCGCCGGTATGCCCAGTCTGGTGCGCGTCACCAGGTCCCGCTGGAAGTTCCACAGCCAGGCCGCGCGGGTCGCGGCGTCGACCGGGCGGGTGCCGTAGACCCGGGTGAGGTGGCCGAGACCGTGCCGGGCGAAGTCCTCGAGCTTGACGGCGTCGCCGAACTCGCCCTGCAGGGGTGCGACCGCCTCGCCGTCCTCCTTCTCCCAGAAGCCGACGAGCTGCGCGATCTTCTCCTCGATCGTCATCCGGCCGAGCAGCTCTCGTACGCGCGTCTCGCCGGCGTGCCCGTCCGGCCGGTCGTGGTCGGGGGCTGCCTGGGCCGGCGCCGGCCCGCTCACCACCGCGTGGACCTCAGTCATGCTGTGCCTTTCTTTGGTTGTGCGTGTACCGCTGCCGCTCAGCCCTTGACCGCACCCTGCAGGCCGCCGACGATCTGCTTCTCGGCGAGCGTGAAGAAGAACAGCGCCGGCAGCATCGCCAGGGACGTGAAGGCGAGGACACCCGCGGTGTCGGTGGAGAACTGGCTGGAGAAGTTCTGCACCCCGAGCGGCAGGGTGTGCAGGCCGACATCGCCGAGAACGAGCAGCGGCAGCAGGAACGCGTTCCAACTGGCCACGAACGCGAGGACGCCGACGGTGACGAGCGCGGGCCGCGACAGCGGCAGCGCGATGCGCCAGAGGAAGCCGAGCCGGCCCGCGCCGTCGATCGCCGCGGCGTCCTCCAACTCTCGGGGGATGGCGGACAGGAAGGGCCGCAGGATCACGATCGTCAGCGGCAGCTGGAACGCGACCTGCGGGAGGATCACCGCGTAGTAGGAGTTGACCAGGTTCAGGTCGCGCAGCATCAGGTAGAGCGGCAGGATCGCCGCCCCGGCCGGGAAGAGCAGGCCGAGCGTGAAGAAGGTGTAGAGCGCCTCCCGGCCCCGGAAGGCGTACCGGGCCAGCACGAACGCGGCGGCCAGGCCGAGCACCACGACGCCGAGCGTGGTGCCGAGGGCGATCACGGCGCTGTTGAACGCCTGCTGCCAGAATCTGCCCTGCGTCAGCACCCGGGTGTAGTTGTCGAGGACCCACGGGTCGGGCAGGCCGGCCGGGTCGTCCACGATCTGCGGGGTGGTGCGGAAACCGCCCACGATCACGTAGAGGATCGGGGCGATCGACACGGCCGCGACCGCGAGCGCCAGGGCGTACGTGAGCGGGGTGCCCCAGGACACCGGCCGGCGTGGGGCGGACGGGGAGTGAACGGTGTTCGTGGCCACGGTCAGTTCGCCCTTCCGGTGATGGCGCCCTCGATGTCCCGACGGAGGAGGAAGCGCTGGAACAGCAGCGCCGCGACGAACGAGATGACGAAGAGGATCACAGCCACCGCGTTGCCGTAGCCCCACAGGCGGGCGAAGAAGCCGTTGTCCACCATGTACGTCGCCATGGTTCCGGAGGCGCCGAGCGACCGGATCGCCGGCACCGAGGTCACCCAGATCACGTCGAAGACCTGCAACGAACCGATCATCGACAGGAACATCCAGATCCGGATCGTCGGGCCGAGCAGCGGGAGGGTGACGTGGCGCTGGGTCTGCCACCAGCTCGCGCCGTCGATCGCGGCGGCCTCGGTCAGCTCGTGCGGCACGTTCGACAGGCCGGCGAGCAGGAGGATGATGGCGAAACCGACGTACTTCCAGGTGAGGACGAACAGCAGCGTCCAGATGACGACGTCGAGGTCGGCGAGCCACGCCTGCACCAGGCTGCCCAGTCCCAGGGACCGCAGCAGCGCGTCGACCGTGCCGCCCTCGGCCAGGATCAGCTTCCACATGATGCCGACGGTGACCTCGGCGAGCACGTAGGGCACGAACACCAGCAGGCGGAACACGGCGCGCCCGCGGAAGCGACGGTTGAGCAGCAGCGCGATGCCCAGGGCGACCGGGCCCTGGATCAGCAGCGACCCGAACACGATGATCGCGTTGTTGCGCAGCGCGTCGAGGAAGATCGGGTCCTGGAAGGCGACCGTGTAGTTCCGGAAGCCGACGTACTCGGTGGGGGGCCCGACGCCACGCCACCGGTACAGGCTGTAGTAGACCGCGAAGCCCATCGGCACCAGCACGAACATCACGTAGACCACGAGCGCCGGCGTCGTGAGCCCGATGATCTCGTACCACTTGCGGCGAGTCTCGGCCCGGCGGGACGACGGGCGCCCGGCGGGCCGGTGACCCGCCGGCGGCGCGGAGACGCCGCCGGCGGGCAACCGGGTTTGGTCGGTGGAGGTCACTTGCTCGCGGCTGCCTTCATCCCCGCGACGACCTGCTCCGGCGTGCCCTTGCCCGAGAAGATGCCGACGATCCCGTCGTTCATCGCGGTGCCGACGGTGCTGCCGTAGGCCGTGTCCAGCCAGAGCTGGACGTAGCTCGCCTCCGACGTGGCCTGCAGGATGGACTTCAGGGCGGGGTCCGTGATGCCGGCCTCCGCTCCCTTGACGACCGGGAGCCCGGTGCCGGTCTCGGCGTAGCCCTTCTGCACCTCGGGGCTCGCGATGTACTTGAGGAACTCGACGCACTCGGCCGGGGCCTTCTTGGCGCAGGCGAACCCGTCGCCGCCGCCGAGCGCCGCCTTGGGGTCACCGGCGGAGCCGGAGATCGCCGGCACGGGGAACCAGCCGAGGAACTTGGCGAGCTTCGCCTTGTCCGTGGCGACGTTGTCCAGCGTGCCCCGGTTCCAGTCGCCCATCAGCTCCATCGCGGCTTTGCCGTTGGCGAGCAGACCGTTGGCGCTGGTCGGGTCGTTCTGGCCCGGCGTGGCGATGAAGTTGTTCTGGAACGGCTTCGTGTCGATGAAGGTCTTCAGGTCCTGGCCGGCCTTCACGAAGCACGGGTCGTCGAAGACCTTGTCCTTGGACGCCTTCTTCAGGGTGTCGACCGAGCAGGCGCGCAGCGCGAAGTTGTACCACCAGTGCGCGGCCGGCCACTTGTCACCGGCGCCCACGGCGATCGGGATGACGTTGATGGCCTTGAGCTTGGTGACCGCGGCGTTGAGCTCTTCGAACGTGGTCGGCGGAGCGCTGATGCCCGCCTGGGCGAACATGTCCTTGTTGTACCAGATGCCCTCGATGCCCATCCGGAACGGCAGGCCGTACTGCTTGCCGTCCACCTGCCAGATCTCGGCCGCGCTGCCGATGTTGGCAACCTCGGTCTTGACCTGGTCGGTGATGTCCTTGAGGTAGTCGGCCTCGACCTGCTCGACCATCTCGCCGCCACCCCACGACATGAAGACGTCCGGCGGGTCGTTGCTCAGCAGCGCGGCGGGGATGCGGGTGCGCTGCAGCTGGTTGGTCTCGATCGCCTCGATTTCGATCTTGACGGTCGGGTGGAGCGCGGAGAAGTCCTTGGCGACCTTCTCCCAGTAGGTCTTGCCGGGCCCGTCCTGGGGGGCGTTGTGCCACCAGGTCAGGGTCACCGGGTTCTTGTACAGCTCGGTGTCACTGGACGCCTCGTCCTCGCCGCCGCTGTTGCAACCAGCGACGACGAGAGCGCTTGTCACAAGAAGTGCCAGGGCGGCACCTGCACGCCGCTTCGTCGCCATCGATGTCTCTCCTCCATCAGGCAGTCGCGGTACTCGGCCTGCGGGGGAGTTTTACAGCCCCGTAACAGGGTGTCAATCGGTATCGATAACGTTTTCGAATCGTCCCTGACGCGCTCTTCGCGGCGGCTCTATCATCGTCGTCGTGGTGTTCCCGGAGCGCGTCAAGATGTCGGACGTGGCACGTACCGCCGGCGTCTCGGTGGCAACCGTATCGAAGGTTGTCAATGGCCGCTACGGCGTGGCCCAGGCGACCGTGGAGCGCGTCCAGCAGGTCATCCACGAGCTCGGCTACGAGGCCAGCCTGGGCGCGCAGAGCCTGCGCAGCCACCGCACGAACGTGCTCGGCATCCTGGTCGCCGAGTTCGAGCCGTTCTCCACCGAACTGCTCAAGGGCGCGTCCCGGGAGGTCGCCGGCACCGGGTACCAGCTGCTGGCCTACTCCAGCGGCGACGGCGAGGGCGCCGCCATAGGCTGGGAACGGCGCTCGCTCGCCCGCCTGTCCGGAACCCTCATCGACGGCGCCGTGATCGTCACGCCGACCGTGATCGAGACCAAGGACGGCTTCCACGTCGTAGCCGTGGACCCCCACACCGGCCCGTCCGGTCTGCCCACCGTCGACTCGGACAACTTCGCCGGCGCCGTGCTCGCCACCAACTACCTGCTGTCGCTCGGCCACCGCCGCATCGGGCACATCAGCGGACGCCCCGACCTGGAGTCGGCGCGCCTGCGCGAGGCCGGCTTCCGCAAGGCCATGGCCGACGCCGACGTGGCGGTGGACGAGAGGATCGTGCGCGTCGGCGGGTTCCGGGTCGAGAGCGCCGCCGCCACGGCCGCGGAACTGCTCTCGCTCCCGGACCGCCCGACGGCGATCTTCGCGGGGAACGACCTCTCGGCGATCTCGACGATGGACGTCGCCCGCAGCATGGGCCTCACGGTCCCCGACGACCTGTCCGTCATCGGCTTCGACAACGTCCCGGAGTCGGCGCTGGTGAACCCCCCGCTGACGACGATCATGCAACCGCTGCAGCGCATGGGGGCCGAGGCGTTGCGCCTGCTCATCGACCTGATCGCCGGCGTCGAACGCGACACACACATCCGGCTGCCCACCGAGCTGGTCGTCCGGGCCTCGTGCCGCCCCTACCGCTGACGCCGCGGCCGGGATCCATCCGCGGCCCGGTGCCGCCGACGGTCAGGTGACCGGCGGGGCCGCGCTGTCGCGGACGACGAGTTCGGTGGCCAGCTCCACCCGCGGGCTCTCGATCCGCTCGCCCTGAGCCAGGCGCAGGACCGTGCGGGCGGCGAGCAGGCCCATCTTCGCGAGGGGCTGCCGGACGGTGGTCAGCGGCGGGGAGCACCACCGGGCCTCCGGCAGATCGTCGAAGCCGACGACGCTGACGTCGTCGGGCACCCGCAGGCCCCGTCGTCGGACGGCTTCGTAGACGCCGAGGGCCATCTGATCACTGGCGGCGAAGATCGCGGTGGGTGGCTCGGGCAGCCGCAGCAGCTGGTTGCCGGCGGCGAACCCGGCCTCGTGGTAGAAGTTGCCCGGGCGGATCAGCTCCTCGGCGACGCGGGTGCCGGCGCTCTCCAGCGCGGTCCGGTAGCCGTCGAGGCGCGCCCGGCTGCACATCAGCTGCGGCGGCCCGGCGATGAAGCCGATCCGCCGGTGGCCGAGGCCGAGCAGGTACTCGGTCGCGCCCAGGCTGCCCGCCCAGTTGGTCGCGCCGACGGTGGGCGCCTCCTGCGGCGGCACCCCGGCGGGGTCGACGATGACGACGGGGATGTTGAGACGGCGCAGCTCGGCCTGCAGCGGCGGCTCCAGGGTGGAGGTCACGAAGATGACCCCCTGGGTGGAGCGGGTGCGCAGGTTGTCCAGCCATTGCCGGGCCGACGAGCTGCGCCGGTGGATCGCCGAGACCACGGTGCCGATGCCGGCGGCGTGCGCCACGTCCTCGACCCCACGGATGATCTCGACCGCCCACGGGCTGTCCAGGTCGTTGAAGACCAGGTCGATCAGACCGGAGCTGGGCCGCATGCTCGGCCTGCGGCGGCGGTAGCCGTGCCGGGTCAGCAGCTCCTCGACCCGTTCCCGGGTCCGCGGCGCGACGTCGGAACGGCCGTTGACGACCCGCGACACCGTGGGCACCGAGACGCCGGCCAGCCGCGCGATCGCGGCGATCGTGACTTTCCGGGAATCGTCCGAGGTCACCGATCTCCCTCCCGTCATCACTCGAGCCCCCCGGGGCTTCGGTCGGATGGCCGGTACTTTCGATCCCTTTCGATCGCTTGGGGGCACGTTAGGACCCGCCGCGTTCCGGGTCAAGGCTCCCGCCATGGTTGACGGGCGGGAATCGACAACCGTATTGTTCCGGCCCAGTTACCGGAACCTTGCTCGGAAGTTTCGGCTGCGCACTTGCCGCACAGTTCACGCCCTCTTGCCCGGAGGAAGCCCATGAAACTGCGACGATGGATAGCCGCGGGCGCGGTCGCCGTGGCCACCGCCGCCACCCTCAGCAGCGTGCCGGCCACCGCCGGCCGCCCCTACGACCCGGCCGACCAGAGCCTGCGCAACCTCGCCACACGGCACGGCCTGGCCATCGGCACGGCCGTCGACATGGCCGCGCTCGACGACCCGGCCGACCCGCGGTACCGCCAGCTCGCGGCGTCCGAGTTCTCCACGGTCACCGCCGAGAACGTGATGAAGTGGGAGAGCCTGGAGCCGACCCGCGGCACCTACAACTGGGCGCCCGCCGACCGGCTCCTCGCCTTCGCCAAGCAGAACAACCAGCGCGTACGCGGGCACGTCCTGGTCTGGCACAACCAGCTGCCCGGCTGGCTGACCGCCGGCGTCGCCGACGGCTCCATCAGCGACACCGAGCTGCGCGACATCCTGCGCGAGCACATCACCGCCGTGGTCACCCACTTCAAGGGCCGGATCTGGCAGTGGGACGTGGTCAACGAGGCGGTCAGCGACCCCTGGGACACCCCGTCGACCCTGCACTACAAGGGGTTCTGGGCCCAGCACCTCGGCCCCGGCTACATCGCCGACGCCTTCCGGTGGGCCCGCGCGGCCGATCCGCACGCCCTGCTGTTCTACAACGACTACAACATCGAGGCCTTCGGCTCGCGCGATCCCGCGAACGACAAGACCCAGTTCGTGTACGACATGGCCAGAGCCCTGCTGGCCCAGCGCGTGCCGATCGACGGCATCGGCAGCCAGGGCCACCTCGGCACCCAGTACGGCAACTTCGACACCTTCCAGGTGGCCGAGGCGCTGCGGAGGTTCGCCGGGCTGGGACTGGCCACGGCGTTCACCGAGGTCGACGTGCGCAGCCAGCTCACCGAGGCGGTCCAGGCCGGCGACTCGAACGAGGTCAACCCGCGGTTGCAGGCGTCGGCGGCCAACTTCAGCGTGCTGCTGCAGGCCTGCCTCGCCGAACGGCACTGCCTGTCGTTCACCGTCTGGGGATTCACCGACAAGCACTCCTGGGTGCCCGGCTGGTTCTCTGACCCGCCGGAGGGCCTGGCCACCATCTACGACGAGAACTACCAGCCCAAGCGGGCGTACCAGGAGATGAAGGCCGACCTGATCTACAGCGGCCCGCCGTACGTCCTGCCGCGCGTGCCGCAGCGGCCGCGCCGCTAGGGGCAACGGCCCGGGCGGGGCCGGTCGCTCGACCGGTCCCGCCCGCTGTCGGAGCTGGGCGGCCCCCATGGTGCGCCGGCGCACCCGGGCCGTGAGCCGGAGCCGCCGGCGAACGCACGGCGTTCGCGTGTCAGCGGTGCTGGCCCTCGCGCACCATCTCGATGGTCTTCGTGACGCGCTGCGCCCGGGTGGCCTCCCGCTTGGCCTCGGTGACCCAGCGGACGAACTCCTTGCGATGCGAGGGGGCCAGCGCCTCGAACGCCGCCTGCGCCTGCGCGTCGCCGGCGAGGGCGGCGGCCAGGTCCTCGGGCACCTCGAGGGTGCGGGGCTCCGCGTCGGGGGCGATGACGACCTCGTACGCAGACCCGATGATCACCCCGGCCTGCGCCCGCGCCGCGCGGGACAGCCCGATCAGGTTCTCCCCGCCCATGCGGGCCAGCCGCAGGGGCAGCGTCACCCCGTTGACGTGCACGCGCACGGGGAACGCCCGCCGCCCCTCCCCCATGACGGACACCTGCTCGTCGGAGAGCACGAACGCGCCCGCCGGACCGCGCTCCTCCAACGTCAACGTCAGCGTCAGCGTCTCGGCCATGGCGTCATCGTAATCGCGCGCGCTGGACCGGCGCTCCCGGCGCCGTATGTCACCTCGCGCCGCCACGGTGTGCCCGGCCCGAAGGCGCCGCGCTAGCTTTGCGCGGTGCGTGGGTATCGGATCGGCATCCTCGGACGGACCGAGCTCAGTGTCGACGGGGTGGCCGTGCCGCTCGCCCCGCTGGAACGGGCATTCGTCGCGAGTATGGCGGCCCATCGTGGACGCATCGTCTCCGTCGACCGCCTGATCGACGGCCTGTGGCCGGATCACCCACCCGCCGGAGCGCGCAACCGGGTCCAGGCGATCGTCGCCTCGATCCGCCGCGCCACGACGCCGGAGCTGATCCTCACCAGCGCGCCCGGCTACCAGGTGAATGCCGAGGTGGCCGTCGACGCGGCGGAGTTCGCCGCCGACGTGCAGGCCGCCACGGCCGCAACCGACGCCCGCCGTGCCGTGGAGCTGCTCGACCGGGCGCTGGCGCGCTGGCGCGACGACGCCTTCGTCGACGTCGGCGCGGAGCTGGTGGACGTCGAGCGCGATCGGCTTCGTGAGCTGCGCGAGCACGCGGTCGAGCTACGCGTCGACGCGCTGCTGTCGCTCGGGCTGCACCACGAGCTCGTGCCGGAGCTGACCACGCTGGTGCGTGACCGGCCCCTGCGGGAGCGGCTGCGCGGCCAGCTCATGACGGCGCTGCACCGCAGCGGCCGGCAGGCCGAGGCGCTCGCCGTCTACCGGGCCGGGGCCCGGGTGCTCGCGGAGGAGCACGGCATCGACCCGGGGCCGGAGCTGCGGCAGCTGCACCGGGAGATCCTCGGCACCGAGCAGGAAGCCTCCCGGCGAGCCTGGGTGCGGCCCAACCAGCTGCCCGGCGTCACCGGCGACTTCGTCGGGCGGGACAAGGAGCTCGGGCTGCTGCTGTCGCTGCTGGGGCGCAACCCGCCGGCCACCGGAGCGGCTCAGGTCGTCGTGGTGACCGGCCTCGCGGGAACGGGCAAGACCACGCTGGCGCTGCGCGCGGCGCACGAGAGCCGCCACCGCTTCCCCGCCGGATGCCTGTACGCGGACCTGCGCGGCAACACGGCGGACCCGGCGCGGCCGGGCGCGGTGCTCGGCGCCTTCCTGCGCGCCCTCGGAGTGGCCGGTGCGGCCATCCCGGTGGCGGCCGAGGAACGCGCGGCCCTGTACCGATCCGTGCTCGCCGACGAGCCCATGCTGGTGGTGCTGGACAGCGCGGCGGACGCCGCACAGGTGCGGCCGCTGCTGCCACCCGGTGGGAGCAGCGCGCTCGTCACCAGCACGGCGGCGATGCCCGGACTCCCGGGCACCGAGGTCGTCCCGCTCGACGTCCTGCCGGTCGACGACGGCCTGGAGTTGCTGGCCGGTCTCGCCGGTGCCGAACGGATCAACCGGGAGGCCGCGGCGGCCGCCGACGTCGTGGAGCTGTGCGGTCGCCTGCCGCTGGCGTTGCGTATCGCCGGAGTGCGGTTGGCCGAGCGGGAGGCCATGACCGTGGCACGGCTGCGCGAGCGACTGCGCGACGAGCGACGCCGCCTGGACGAGCTGTCGCTCGACGGGCTCGACGTGCGCAGCAGCTTCACCGTCGGGTTCGAGCGGCTACCCCCGCCCGCCGCGCGGCTGCTCGCGGTGCTCAGCCGTACGACGCTGCGCAGCTTCGGCATGTGGGACGAGACCACCGAGCCGCTGCTGGAACAGCTGTGCCGGGCCCATCTGCTGACCGCCGAGCCCGGCGGGCGGGTACGGATGCACGATTTGGTCCGGCTGCACACTCGGGAACGCACCGACGTCACCACCGAGCAGGTGCTCGCCTGGTACGCCCGGCTGCACGCGCACGCCGAACGCGCCGCCGCGGCGCTGCCCTGCAAGCTCTTGCCGGGGGCGGATGCGGATTCCGTGATCGACGCCTGGGACGCCGTCGACTGGTTCGAGGCGGAGCGGGAGAACCTGGTCGCGGCGGTGCGGGACCTGCTGGGGCTGGACGCGGTCGACCTGGCCGGGCGCCTCGCCTGCACGATGGGCAACTTCGCCATGATGCGCAGCCAACACCTCCCCGAGTACGTGGACTGCCTGCGCGGCGTGCTCGACCGCCAGGCCGACCTGCCGGTCCCGACCCGGGCGGCGCTCCGGCTCCACCTGGGCACGGCCTACCGGATGCTGGACCGGCACGCCGAGGCCGTGCCGCTGCTGCGCGCCGCACACCGCGACAGCGGCGGGCCGCTGGTGACGCACCGGCTCGTCGCGTTGCAGGGCTACTCGCTGTGCTGCCGTCAGCTCGGCCGCCTGCGGGAGGCGGACGCCGCGCTGCTGCTGATGGTGCGGTCGTGCACGGCGCACTGGCCGGTCGGCCCCGTGGGCGGGCACGTGCTGCTGGCCCTCGGCATGCAGTACGGGCAGTACCAGCACACCTCGCCGTTCGCCTACGCCGCCTGCGTCGCGGCCCTCCGGCTCTTCACCGACGGCGGCGACCGGTGGGGCGAGGCGCTCGCGCTGGAGAGCATCGGGTTGCTGCACCGGCATGCCGAGCGGTGGCCGCAGGCCCTGGAGCACCTGCGGCGGGCGGTGGCCGCCGCGGGCCGGCTCGGTGACCGGATGAGCGTGACCACCGCCGAACAGGCGCTGGCCGCGACGCATCTCGCCGCCGGCGACCGCGACTCGGCACGACGGCTGCTGAGCCGTACGGCGCCGGCGTTCCGCGAGATGCGCCACGGGTGGGGCGAGGCGATCTCCCGTCGGCTGCTCGGGAAGGTGCTCCTCGAGGAGGGCAACGCCGCTCGGGCGGTGACCGAGCTGGAGAGCTCGGTGGCGATGCTGCGCGACATCGGGCAGCCGTTCCCGCTGGCCAACTCGCTGAGCCTGCTGGCCCGGGCGCACGACGCGGCAGGGAGCCCCGACCGGGCCATCGCGCTCGGCGAGGAGGCGCTGCGCATCTTCGAGCACTTCGACGCCGCGTACGCCGATGACCTGCGTGGATGGCTGGCGTGCCGGCGGCGCGCAGCGGGTGCGCAGTAGAAGCGCAGGCCGGGCGCAGCGGCGACCGGCACAGTGGCGGGCAACCACCCCTCACAAGGAGGTCTGCCCATGACCAGGATCATCACCCGAGTCGGCGACGCCATGCTCGGCAAGGTGCTCGGCCGCGAGGAGGCCGGCGCCTGCGTGCCGGAGAACGGCCAGGCGTGTGCGTGCGTCGCGTCCGACGGCTACTGCTCGGGCGGCGTCTACTTCCGCCGTTACCGGCAGGGCTACTACAACTGCACCGGCTCGTGCGTGACCTCGACGTCGCGCTCGCTCTGCTACGTCAAGAAGGCCGGCGTCTGCTGACCTGATCTCCCCCCGGGGGGGGGGGCCCCCCGCGCGGGCCCCCCCCCCCCCCCCCGCCGGCGGGGGGCGGGGGGGGCGGGGGTTGGCGAGCCGCCGCGGGGCCGCGGGGGGGTTTGGGGGGGGGGGGGGTGGGGGAGG
>NZ_JBEXLM010000036.1:0-59488 GCF_040609975.1 Micromonospora sp. NPDC004551
CGCCGACTCGGCCGACCCGAACATGGCCTCCTACCGCATCAGCGTCGACAACCTCGCCGACTGGATCGCCACCCGCGGCTACAGCGCCTCCTGACGATCACAGCAGGACAGCAACACGAAAGGGCCCGACCCCCGATGGGGTCGGGCCCTTTCGTCGTGTCGTGTCAGCCGCCGGAGTCGTCCAGCTCGGCGCCGTCCGGCGGGGTGTCGTCGTCGCGGCTGGCCAGCCAGCCGTCGGGGAGCGCGACCTTGCCCGGGGAGTTGGTCCGGCCACGCGGCTGGCCCAGGGTCTCCACCGGGAACGGCACGGTCGGGTCGAGCTTGCCGAGCAGGTCGTCGAGCTGGGCCAGGCTCTCGATCATGGCGAGCGAGCGGCGCAGTTCGCTGCCGATCGGGAAGCCCTTCAGGTACCAGGCGACGTGCTTGCGGAAGTCGGTGCAGCCGTCGCGCTCGCCCCGGGCCGGGTTGCGGGCGCCGGCCACGAACTGGTCGACCAGCAGCTCGGCGTGGCGGCGCATGGTCGCCGCCACCTCGCCCAGGTTCGGCAGCCGCCGCCCGGTGCGCCCGTTGAAGGCGGCCTCCAGGTCGGCGAACAGCCAGGGCCGGCCCAGGCAGCCGCGCCCGACCACCACGCCGTCGACACCGGTGTGGGCGACCATCCGCAGCGCGTCATCGGCCTCCCAGATGTCGCCGTTGCCGAGCACCGGCACGTCGAGCGCCTGCTTGAGGGTGGCGATGGCGTCCCAGTCGGCGGTGCCCGAGTAGCGCTGCGCGGCCGTACGCCCGTGCAGGGCGACCGCGGCGACGCCGGCGTCCTGGGCGGCGAGGCCGGCCTCGACGTACGTCAGGTGGTCGTCGTCGATGCCCTTGCGCATCTTCACGGTGACCGGCACCCCGGCGGGGGACGCGGCGTCCACCGCGGCCCGGACCAGCCGGGCGAACAGCCGGCGCCGCCACGGCAGGGCCGACCCGCCGCCGCGCCGGGTGACCTTGGGGACCGGGCAACCGAAGTTCAGGTCGATGTGGTCGGCGAGGTTCCGCTCGACCACGATCCGCACGGCGGCGGCGGTGATCTCCGGATCGGTGCCGTAGAGCTGGAGGCTGCGGGGGTGCTCGTCCGCGCCGAAGGCGATCATGCGGAGCGTCTTGGGGTTCCGCTCGACCAGCGCCCGCGTCGTGATCATCTCGCAGACGTAGATGCCGCCGCCCTGCTCACGGCAGAGCCGGCGGAAGCCGACGTTGGTGATCCCGGCCATCGGCGCGAGCACCACGGGCGGCCACACCTCGTGCGGGCCGAGGGTCAGCGGGCGCAGCGCGGGCAGGGTCGGGGCGGTCACCGCACAAGTGTACGGGGCCCCGGCCGACCGGCCGGGGCCCCGTGACCAGCGTCAGCAGCCCGGCAGGCGCTCGATCAGGTAGCGCTCGACCTGGTCCAGGGAGACGCGCTCCTGGGTCATGGTGTCCCGGTTCCGCACGGTCACCGCGTTGTCGTCGAGGGTGTCGAAGTCGACGGTGACGCAGAACGGGGTGCCGATCTCGTCCTGCCGGCGGTAGCGGCGGCCGATGGCCTGCGAGTCGTCGAACTCGACCACCCAGCGCTTGCGCAGGTCGCTGGCGAGCTGCTTGGCCTTCGGCGAGAGCGCCTCGTTGCGGGACAGCGGCAGCACCGCCACCTTGACCGGGGCCAGCCGCGGGTCGAAGCGCATGACGGTGCGCTTGTCCACGCCGCCCTTGGTGTTCGGGGCCTCGTCCTCGTCGTACGCCTCGAGCAGGAACGCCAGCACCGCGCGGGTGAGGCCGGCGGCCGGCTCGATGACGTACGGCATCCACCGCTCGCCCTTGGTCTGGTCGAAGTACGACAGGTCGACGCCGGAGTGCTTGCTGTGCGTGGACAGGTCGAAGTCGGTGCGGTTCGCGATGCCCTCCAGCTCGGCGAACTCGGTGCCGCCGAACTGGAACCGGTACTCGATGTCGACCGTGCGCTTCGAGTAGTGGGAGAGCTTCTCCTTGGGGTGCTCGTAGAAGCGCAGGTTGTCCTCGGAGAGGCCCAGGTCGAGGTACCAGTTCCAGCGCTCGGCGAGCCAGTACTCGTGCCACTTCTCGTCGGTGCCCGGCTCGACGAAGAACTCCATCTCCATCTGCTCGAACTCGCGGGTCCGGAAGATGAAGTTGCCCGGGGTGATCTCGTTGCGGAACGACTTGCCGGTCTGCGCGATGCCGAACGGCGGCTTCTTGCGGGCGACCGTCTCCACGTTCTTGTAGTTGACGAAGATGCCCTGGGCCGTCTCCGGGCGCAGGTAGTGCAGGCCCTCGTCGCTCTCCACCGGGCCCAGGTAGGTCTTCATGAGGCCGTTGAACATCTTCGGCTCGGTGAAGGTGCCCTTGTTGCCGCAGTTCGGGCAGTTCAGCTCGGTCAGCGAGGTGAGCGGCTTGCCGTGCTTGGCCTCGTACGCCTCTTCGAGGTGGTCGGCGCGGAACCGCTTGTGGCAGGACTGGCACTCGGTGAGCGGGTCGACGAACTCGGCGATGTGGCCGCTGGCCTCCCAGACCTTGCGGGCCAGGATGACCGCGGAGTCCAGGCCGACGACGTCGTCGCGCTGCTGGACCATGGTCTTCCACCACTGCCGGCGGACGTTCTCCTTGAGCTCGACGCCGAGCGGACCGTAGTCCCAGGCCGACCGGGTTCCCCCGTAGATCTCACTGGAGGGGAAGACGAAGCCCCGGCGCTTGGCGAGGCTGACGACGGAGTCGATACGGTCGGCTGGCATGTTTCCTCCTACGCCGGCTGGCGGTCGGCGGGGGCGATGTGAGTGGTTCCGGACGGTTCGGGACAACGGTACGACCACCACGGTCCCGAGCCCAGCAGAATACCGGGGCCCCGTCAGCTCACCCCGCACACCTCCATGCCGCCGGTCTGCTGGTCCGGCGCCAGCGTGACGGTCTGCGCCTCCCGCCGGCCGCCGGCCAGGGTCACGTCCACCGGCACGGTCAGCGTCGCTGTGTCGACCTCGCCCACCCGGTAGCCGGAGATCTGCGGCTCGGTGGCCACCCGCTGCTCGAACTCCGCCCGGGACTCGCGCCGCCGGGCGTCGTCGCAGAGCTGGTCGTACGCCTTGGACCAGTCCTTGACGACGAGCGCCTGGTAGTAGTCGTCGGTGACCGCCTTGCCCTGCTCCTCGACGGCCTGCACGTTGCTCACGGCGAGCCCGACCACAGCCGCGCCGCCCCCGCCGCAGCAGAGCAGCACGGCGAGCGCGCCGACACCCAGGCCGAGCCAGAGCCGGGCCCGGCCGCCCTCGGTGGGCGGGGCGGCGAACGGCGGGGCGACCCCAGGGCCCGGCGGCGGCGCGGGGACACCCGGCTCGCCCGGCGACACCGGCGGCACACCGGGCGGCGGCGCGGGGACGCCGGGCACGGGCGGGGGTGGTGGGGCGGCCGGCCCGGGAGCGCTCATACGCGCCAGGGTAGTGCCCCCGGCCTCAGCGGTAAGGACCTGCGGCCCGATCACTGGCCGCCACGACGATCTCGCCGTCCGGCGCGGCACTGGCCAGTGTCTCGTACGCCGAGGGCTCGTCCACCGACCGGGCGAGCAGCGGCACGGCGGTGACCTTGACGTCGAAGCCGCCGAGCGCCCGCCGGTAGGCCCCGACCGACTCCCACTCGGTGACCAGGCACCAGTGGGCCGGGTCGTCCAGCGCCCGGAGCAGTTCGCCGCGCAGGTAGCCGGGGCGGGCGGCGAGGGCGGCGAGCGCGGCGTGCGCCTCTCGGGTGAACTCGTCCGCCACGTCGGCGTCCACCACGAACCGGTTGGTGACCAGCACCGGGTTCCTCCTCGTAGAGTCTGTGGCATGCAGCGTACGCAGACCCCCGTGCTGTCCCGGTTGGCCCGGCTCAACCCGACGACGGTGTTCCTGGCCGCGCTGGTCCTGGTGCTGGTCGGGCTCTTCGCGCCGGGCGCGGCGGGGGGTCTGCTGCTGCTGGCGCTGGCCGGCGGGCTGGTCTGGCTGATGACCGTCACCTGGCCGGTGCAGGCCCCGGCGACGCGGGTGCTGCGGCTGCTGATGCTGACCCTGCTGATCGCGATCGCGCTGGCGAAGCTGCTCTGACCGTTGACCTGCGCTGACATGCAATCATGCGTTTTTGACAATCAATTTCGTTATCGCGGACAGTAGGTGCATGACCGTCCGCTCAGCCCCTCGCGCGCTCGCCGCCGCCACCGCCGCCCTGCTCACCCTGGGTGGCCTGGCCGCCTGCTCGGAGGGGGGCGGTGGGAGCGACCCGGACCGGGTCGACGTGGTGGCCGCGTTCTATCCCCTCCAGTTCCTCGCCGAGAAGATCGGCGGCGACGCCGTCACGGTCACCAGCCTGGCCAAGCCCGGCGCCGAGCCGCACGATCTGGAGCTCAACCCGCGCCAGGTCGGCCAGGTGGTCGACGCCGAGCTGATCGTCTACCTGTCCGGCTTCCAGCCGGCCGTGGACGAGGCGGTCGAGCAGAACGGCGGTGACCGGGCGTTCGACGTGGCGGGCGTACAGCCGCTGCTCGACGCCGCCGCGGGCGGCCACCAGCACGAGGGTGAGGGCGGCCACGAGGAGGAGTCCGGCGGCAAGGACCCCCACCTCTGGCTGGACCCGACCCGGCTGGCCACCGTCGGTGACCGGCTCGCCGAGCGGCTCGGCACGGTCGACCCGGACCGGGCCGCCGACTTCACCGCCCGGGCGGCGGCGCTGCGCGCCGAACTGACCGGGCTCGACGCCGACTACACCCGGGGCCTGGCCACCTGCCAGCGCCGGGAGATCGTGACCAGCCACACCGCCTTCGGCTACCTGGCCGAGCACTACCGGCTCGAACAGGTCGGCATCACCGGCCTCAGCCCCGACGCCGAGCCCTCCCCGCAGCGCCTCGCCGAGGTGGCGAAGGAGGCCCGGGAGCACGCGGCCACCACCATCTTCTTCGAGACGCTGGTCAGCCCCAAGATCGCCGAGACGGTGGCCCGGGAGGTCGGGGCGATGACCGCCGTGCTCGACCCGATCGAGGGCCCGCCCGCCGACGGCGACTACCTGTCGGCCATGCGCGCCAACCTCCAGACCCTGCGGACCGCCTTGGACTGCTCATGACCGAACCCGTCATCCACGTCACGCACGCCGCCGTCGGCTACGACGGCCGGGCGGTGCTGCGCGACGTCTCACTGACCGTCACCGCCGGCGAGGTGGTCGCCGTGCTCGGCGCCAACGGCTCCGGCAAGTCGACCCTGATCCGCGCCGTGCTCGGCCTGGTGCCGCTGGGCGCCGGGTCGGTCACCCTCTTCGGCACGCCGCAGCGCCGCTTCCGGCAGTGGCACCGCATCGGGTACGTCCCGCAGCGGCTCGGCGCGGGCAGCGGCGTACCCGCCACCGTCGGCGAGGTGGTCGCGTCCGGGCGGCTGGCCCGCCGGGGCGTCCTGCGCCCGTCGGGGCGGGCCGACCGTGAGGCGGTAGCCGCGGCGCTGCGCGCGGTCGGGCTGGCCGACCGGGCCGGCGACCCGGTCGCCACCCTCTCCGGCGGCCAGCAGCAGCGCACCCTGATCGCCCGGGCCCTGGCCGGCCGGCCGGAGCTGCTGGTGCTCGACGAGCCGACCGCCGGCGTGGACGCGGCCAGCCAGGAGGCGTTCGCCGATGCGCTGCGGGCCTTCCGCGACGGCGGCGGCACCGTGCTGCTGGTCGCCCACGAGCTGGGGCCGCTGCGCCCGCTCATCAGCCGGGCCGTCGTCGTCCATCAGGGCGGCATCTGCCACGACGGCGCGGTGCCGGAGCCGGCCGGTCACCACGCCGAGCCGGGTCACGACCACGTGCACCCCCACTGCGACGAGGAGCCCGCCGGGCTGTGGAGCATGTGATGGACCTCTTCCAGTACGACTTCATGCTGCGCGCCCTGGTCGGCGCGCTGGTCATCGGGCTGGCCGCCCCGGCGCTCGGCATCTACCTGGTGCAGCGCCGGCTGGCGCTGATCGGCGACGGCATCGGCCACGTGGCGCTCACCGGCGTCGGCGCCGGGCTGCTGCTCAACCGCTCCCCCGTGCTGGTCGCGGTCGTCGCGGCCACGCTGGGCGCCATCGTGATCGAGCTGGTCCGCTCGCGCGGGCGCACCTCCGGGGACCTGGCCCTGGCGCTGCTGTTCTACGGCGGCATCGCCGGGGGTGTGATGCTGGTCGGGCTCTCCGACGCCAGCAGCGGGTCGCTCAACGCGTACCTCTTCGGGTCGCTGACCACGACGTCGCCGGCCGACCTGGTCACCATCGGAGTGCTCGGCGTGGCGATCCTGGTGACCATGCTCGTGCTGCGGCCGGCGCTCTTTGCGGTCTGCCACGACGAGGAGTACGCCCGGGTGTCCGGCCTGCCGGTGCGGGCGCTGAACATGCTCCTCGCGGTCGGCACCGCGGTGACCGTGACCATCGCCATGCGGGCGGTCGGGGTGCTGCTGATCAGCGCGCTCATGGTGGTGCCGGTGGCCACCGCGCAGCAGGTGACCCGTGGCTTCCGGGCCACCATGGCGGCGGCCATGGCGCTCGGGCTGTTCGCGGCCGGTGCCGGCGTGTGGGTGGCCGCCACCGCGGACACCGCGCCCGGCGCCTCGGTGGTGCTGCTGGCGATCGGCTCGTTCCTGGTGGTGGCGCTGCTGGCGGCCGGGCGGCGGGCGCTGCGCCGGCGGACGCGCCCGGCCGCCGTGCCGGTGGCCGAGCCGCCGGAGCACGAGGTGGTGCTGCGGTGAGGCCGTTCCGGCCGGCGCTGCTGGCATTGGTTACCGTTACGGGGTGACGGTCACGAACGGGTACGACGCCTTCGAGGGCGCGGGTGACCTGCTGCGCGCGCTGTCGGCGCCGATCCGGCTGGCGATCGTGAGCGAGCTGGCCGAGGGCGAGCGCTGCGTGCACGAGCTGGTCGAGAAGCTCGGCGCCCCGCAGCCGCTGGTCTCCCAGCACCTGCGGGTGCTGCGCGGCGCCGGCGTGGTGCGCGGCTCGCGGCGCGGCCGGGAGATCGCGTACGCGCTCGTGGACGAGCACGTGGCGCACATCGTGGCGGACGCCGTCAGCCACGCCGGGGAGGGGCCGTCGTGACCGAGGGGGCACTGCGCAACACCCGGCAGCGGACCGCGGTGAGCGCCCTGCTGGCCGAGGTCGACGGCTTCCACAGCGCCCAGGACCTGCACGCCATGCTGCGCCAGCGCGGCGAACGGGTCGGGCTGACGACCGTCTACCGCACCCTCCAGGGGCTGGCCGACGCCGGCGAGATCGACGTGATGCGCCCGCCGGGCGGCGAGCACCTCTACCGCCGGTGCAGCGAGGGCCATCACCACCACCTGGTCTGCCGGGCCTGCGGCCGGACCGTGGAGGTGGCCGGCCCGGCGGTGGAGAGCTGGGCCGAGCGGGTCGCCGCCGAGCACGGGTACGTGCAGGTCAGCCACACCCTGGAGATCTTCGGCACCTGTCCGGGCTGCGCCGGCTGACAAATCCGACCCGTGCCCGCGCGGCCGGGCCGTGGCACGCTGTCCGGCGTGAAGATCTACGCCGACCGTTTTCCGACCGCACTCCGTCAGCTCCTCACCGATCTGCTCGTGGTCGTCTGGGTGTACGCGGCGATCCGCTTCGCGCTCTGGGTGCACGACCTGGTCGAGAAACTCGCCGTACCCGGGCAGAAGCTGGAGGGGGCCGGCGGCGGGCTCGCCGACAACCTGGCCGACGCCGGCGGCAAGGTCGGCCGGGTGCCGCTGGTCGGCGACGAGCTGACCGCGCCCTTCACCAAGGCCGCCGAGGCCGCCCGCGCGGTCGCCGAGGCCGGCCGCGACCAGCAGGAGCTGGTCGGCCAGCTGGCGCTGGCGCTGGCCGTCGCGGTGCTGGTGTTCCCGCTCGGCCTGGTGCTGTTCGGCTGGCTGCCCCTGCGGGTGCGCTGGATGCGCCGGGCCGGCGCGGCCAAGGCCCTCGCCGCCGCCCCGGCCGGGCGGGACCTGCTGGCGCTGCGCGCGCTCGCCGGGCAGCCCCTCGCCAAGTTGAACCGGATCGCGCCGGACGTGGCCGAGGCGTGGCGCCGCGGCGACGACGAGACGGTCGACGCGCTCGCCGCGCTGGAGCTGCGCGGACTCGGGCTGCGCACCGGCCGGTAAGGTGTGCCGGTGCTGTACTTCCTGATCGTCGTCGCGGTCCTGCTGCTGATCTACGCGGGCGTGCTCGTGAGCTTCGTCCGCAAGGGCCGCCGGATCCCCCCGGCCGCGTACCTGGTGCTGGCCGGGCTGAACGGCCTCATCCTGGCCGGGGTGATCGCCTGGGCGGTCGCCCGCTGACGGCGGGCCCCCGCCGCGCCCGGCGGGGGCCGGCGACCGTCACGGCGCGGGCGGGATGCGGCGGCGGACGTCCTGCGCCGTCGACGGGCCGGGCTGCCAGCGGGCCACCCACGGCTGGTCGGCGGGCGGGGTGACGACGCCCTCCTCGATCGAGGCGTAGCGGCCCGCGATGATCCGCTTGGCGGCGGCCACGTCCACCGCGTCGGTGTTGGACCACAGCCCGGTGAACAGCTCGTCGACGCGCAGCCGGGCCTGCCGGCAGAACAGGTCGGCCAGCTCGACGTTCTCCGGGTGCTCGGCGCGCTCGGCCGTGGCCCGGACGCAGACCGCCGACATCGCGAACAGCTCCGCGCCGATGTCCACCACCCGGCCGAGGAACGCCTGCTTGCGCTCCATCTTCCCCTGCCAGCGGGACATCGCGTAGAAGGTGGACCGGGCCAGCTTGCGGGAGGTGCGCTCGACGTGCCGCAGGTGCCCGGCGAGCGGGCCGAACTCGTGGAAGGCCCCGGGCGCCTGGCCCTTGCCGACGGCCAGCGTGGGCAACCACTTCGCGTAGAAGACGCCGGCCCGAGCGCCGGCCTTCGCCTTGCGGCCCAGACCGGCGTCCGGGTCGATGATGTCGCCGGCCACCGAGAGGTGCGCGTCGACCGCCTCGCGGGCGATCAGCAGGTGCATGATCTCGGTGGAGCCCTCGAAGATCCGGTTGATCCGCAGGTCCCGCAGGAGCTGCTCGACCGCGGCCGGACGCTCGCCCCGGGCGGCCAGGGAGTCGGCGGTCTCGTAGCCGCGCCCGCCCCGGATCTGGATCAGCTCGTCGGCGATCTTCCAGGCCATCTCGCTGGCGTAGAGCTTCACCAGCGCGGCCTCGATGCGGATGTCGTTGCGGTCGTCGTCGGCGAGCAGGCAGCAGAGGTCGAGCATGGACTCCATGCCGTACGTGGTGGCGGCCATGAAGGCGAGCTTCTTGGCGACCGCCTCGTGCTCGCCGACCGGCCGGCCCCACTGGACCCGGTCGGCGGCCCACTCCCGGGCCACGTTCAGCGCCCACTTGCCGGCGCCCACGCACATGGCCGGCAGTGAGAGCCGGCCGGTGTTCAACGTGGTCAGCGCGATCTTCAGGCCCTTGCCCTCGCCGCCGATCACGTTCTCCTTGGGCACGAAGACGTCGTGGAACCGGGTGAGGCTGTTCTCCAGGCCACGCAGGCCGATGAAGGCGTTACGTCGCTCGACGGTGATGCCCTCGCTGTCGCCGTCCACCACGAAGGCGGTGATGCCGCCGCGCCGTCCCTCGGCCGCCGGCACCCGGGCCATCACCACCAGCAGGGTGGCGACCGTGCCGTTGGTGGCCCAGAGCTTCACGCCGTTGAGCCGGTAGCCGGTGCCGTCCTCGGTCGGCTCGGCCGTGGTGGCCAGGCGGGCCGGGTCGGAGCCGACGTCCGGCTCGGTGAGCAGGAAGGCGGAGACCTCGCCGGCGGCCAGCCGGGGCAGGAAGCGCTCCTTCTGCTCGGGGGTGCCGAACATCTTCAGCGGCTGCGGCACGCCGATCGACTGGTGCGCCGAGAGCAGCGCGCCGATCGACGGGTTCACCGAGCCGGCGCGCATCAGGGCCCGGCAGTAATGCAGGTTGCTCAGCCCGAGGCCGCCGTGCTTCCGGTCGATCTTCATGCCGAAGGCGCCGAGCCGGGCCAGCCCGTGGAACACCTCGTCGGGGATCCGCGCGTCCCGTTCGATGGCCGTACCGTCCACCTCGGAGTCCAGGTACGCCCCGAACGCGGCGAGGAACTCCTCGGCCCGCGCCGCCTCGGCCGGGTCGAGGCGCGGCCAGGGGTTGATCAGGTCGAGCTGGAAGCGGCCGAGGAACAGTTCCTTGCCGAAGCTGGGCCGGTCCCAGGCCGACTCGCGGGCCGCCTCGGCGACCTGCCGCGCCTCCTTCTCGGAGACCTGGCCGGCCTCGGCGGGCAGCGGCCCGGCCCCGTCCACGGCCGGCTGCGGTGGGTCGTCGATGGGCGCCACCCGCCCGGTCGGGCCGCCGTGTCCGGCGGGGTCGGGCCGGCTGTTCTGTGTCGTGGTCACGGCTGCCTCCTGGAGACCTCGGTCCGGCTGCGTCGACGTGCCTCGGAAACGACGCTACCCCCGGGTGTTACCCAGGGGTAGCCTCGCGCGCACGTCCGATTTGGCGGGACCGGGGCGGTCAGTCGCCGGCCAGGGCCGGCGGGTCGTCGTCCTCGTCGTCGATGTCCTCGTCACCCCAGTTGCGCCGGGCGAACGGCAGGATCACCCAGAAGACCAGGAACCAGACCCCGGTGACCCCGCTCAGCACGAAGGCGATGGGGCGGCTCAGCACGAAGTCGGTGACCAGCAGGACCGCGCTGACCATCGAGATCAGCATGAAGCCGAGACCGCCGGTGGCCATCCGGTGCGCGAAGCGGACCAGCTCCGGCTTGCGGCCCTGGCGGAACAGCGCCCGGTGGAAGGCGACCGGGGAAATGATCATCGCGGTGGCCGCGGCGGCGGACAGCAACGCGACGATGTAGACGTCCTTCTGGAAGCCGCTGGTCCGGGCGAAACCGTTGCTGAACGGCAGGGTCAGCAGGAAGGCGAACAGGATCTGCACCCCGGTCTGCGCCACCCGCAGTTCCTGGAGCAGGTCGGCGAAGTTGCGCTGCCAGCGCTGCTTCTCGGTTTCCTTGGACACCCATCACCTCCAGGGAAGACGGTACTGCCGGTGGGGGCCTCCCACCGGCAGCTCAGCTGTGCCCCGTCGGCCCGAGCGTGAAACGGGTTCAGGCCCCGCGGCGGATGCGGCCCGCGTACCGGGCCTCCAGCGCGGCGTTGTGCTCGTCGCCGCCGGTGATGTTGGCGGACAGGTAGACCGGGGGGCGCTCCCCCGCCGCGAGCAGCCGGGCGACCACCTCCGCGACGATCTGCTGGGCCAGCAGCGCGGCGGTGATCGAGGAGACCGCGCCGACCGCGCCGCCACCGGGCAGCGGCAGGGTGGCGTCGCCGTACGGGGCGCCGTTGTCCAGCACCACGTCGGCGAAGTCGGCGAGCTTGCGCCCGGACGGGTGGCGGGAGCTCATCCGCGCCGAGTGCTGCGCCGAGGTGATGGCCACCAGCCCGTGTCCGCGCTCCCTCACAATGGCGGCGAACTCGACCATGGCCCCGTTCACGCCGGAGTTGGAGGCCAGCACGAACACGTCCTGCGGCCGGACCGGGGCCAGCTCGTAGAGGCGGTGCGCCACGGCCGGCTCGCGTTCCAGCTTCGGGCCGAGCACGTCGGCCGGCTCGCCGCCGTACAGCACCAGGTCGCGCAGGGCGATCCGGTTGGTGGGGACCAGCCCGCCGGCCCGGCCGGCGATCTCCATGGCGAGGGCCTCCGAGTGGCCGGTGCCGAACGCGTGCACCACCCCGTCGTCGCGCAACGACGCGGCGATCAGGTCCGCCGCCCGGGCCACGTTCTCCCGCTGGTCGGCGGCCACCCGGCCGATGGTCTCGGTCACCACCGCCAGGTACGCCTCGGAACTCACCGTCATGCTTCCTCCGTCCGTCGGTGCCGGGCCAGCCACTCGACCGCGAAGTCGACCGCCGCCCGCTGCCTCATCAACCGGCCCGTCCCGTCGCCGACCGGCCCGAGCCGCACCGCTCCGGTGGCCTCCAGGTCGGCGCCGAGCCGGGTGAAACCCTCGTCGTCCAGGCGCACGTCGTCCCACCACACCCACTCCCGGCCGCCGCCGGCGGTGAGCACCGCCGCGCCGCAGCGCTGCCGGGGCGGCGCGGGTTGCCGGTACTCGGCCAGGTGCAGGGAGGTGTTGCTGCCGTGGTCCACGCCGAGCAGCAGCACGTCGGCGTCGAGGTCGTAGAGGCGGGCCAGCGGCGAGCCCTCGCCCAGCATGTCGGCGCGCGCGTGGCCGGCGACGACCCGCCCGGCTGCCGGTCCGAGCGCGGCGAACGAGACGTGTGGATGGCCGCTGCGCAGCGCACCCGGCCAGGTGCGGACCAGCTCGGCCAGCGCGCCCATGAACCGGCTCGGGGTCACCGCCGGGTCGAAGCCGGGCAGCTCGTCGCGGATGACCGGCCACCAGTCCCCCGGCACCGGCGGGTTGTTCCACTCCGCCGGGTCGCTGTTGTCCGGCGTGTGGGTGGGCACCACCACCGTGCCGGCCGGGCCGAGCACGTCGCGCAGGGCGAGCAGCACCGCCTCGGGGCCGCCGCAGAGATAGCCCAGCGGGCGCAGGGAGGCGTGCACCAGCACGGTCCCGCCGGGGCGTACGCCGAGGTCGCGGAGCTGGGCGGCGAGCGACGCGCGGGTGTGCGGCCGGGCCGGCGGGATGGTCGCGATCATCGGCCGGCGCGGGCGAGGATCGCCGCGGCCAGCGGGCCCGGCGCCTCGTCCGGGATCCAGTGGGTGACGCCGGGCAGCACCACGAAGCGGTAGTCGCTTGTGACGTGGGCGGCGCACGCGTCGGCGGCCGTGCGCCCGATCGCCACGTCCCCGTCGCTCCAGACGAACGTGGTCGGCACGCCCACCGGCCCGACGGCCTTCATGTCCGCCCCGGTCATGGCCCGGTACCAGTTCAGGGCCGCGGTCAGCGCGCCGGGCTCGCGCATCGGGTCGGCGTAGCGGGCCACCCGTCCGGCGTCACCCACCCCGCCGAGCATCCGGCGCAGGGTCGCCGCCCGGAACGCGAGGAGCACCTTCTCCGCCTTGCCCGGCTTGCGGAACAGGGCGATGTAGGAGGAACGGGCCTTCTGCCGCGGGTCGGTGGCGAGCGCGTGCCCCATGGCCGCCGGGTGCGGCACCGACACCGCGGTCAGCGTGCGGACCCGTTCCGGGTGCGCCGCCGCCAGGCCCCACGCCACGATCGCGCCCCAGTCGTGACCGACCAGGTGGGCGCTGGTCGCCCCGAGCGCGTCGAGCACGGCGGCCGCGTCGGCCACCAGCTCCGGGATCCGGTACGCCCCGACGTCCGCAGGCCGGGCGCCCGGCGAGTAGCCGCGCTGGTCGAGCGCGTACGTGCGCAGCCCGGCCGCGTGCAACGCGGGGGTGACCTCGTCCCACTCGCCGGAGTGCTGCGGGAAGCCGTGCAGCAGCAGGACGGGTTCGCCGGCCTCGGGGCCGCCGGTGCGTACCTCGAACGTCAGACCTCGCACCTCGACCCGCATGGCCGCCACCCTAACGGGCGATCGCCCTGCTGGGCCGGGCGGCGGGGTCGGTGCTAGCGTCTGCGACGAGACAACTTCACATCCGACAGGGGAGCGCACAGCGCTGAGAGTGCGGGCCGGTGCCCGCAGACCCTCGAACCTGATCTGGGTAATGCCAGCGCAGGGAGTTCGGTCGACCTCCAGCCGCGCCGCCGTCCGGTGACCACCGGGCGCGGCGTGCGTCTTCTCCTGGTTCCTCACCTGAACTGGGAGTCAGCCATGAACCACACCGACAGCAACCGCTGGCGCACCGTCGACATCGTCGTCGCCTCGGTGATCGCCGTCGCCTTCGGCGTCATCTTCTGGGCCTGGGGGCTGCTCTGGGGCGCCACGGACGCCGCCTTCGCCTTCTTCCCGCCCGCGCAGACACTCATCTACGGCGTCTGGCTGGTCCCGGCCGTGCTCGGCGGGCTGGTCATCCGTAAGCCCGGCGCCTCGCTCTACTGCGAGCTGCTGGCGGCGATCATCTCGGCGCTGCTGGGCAGCCAGTGGGGCGGCATCGTCATCGTGCAGGGCCTGATGCAGGGCCTCGGCGCCGAGCTGGCCTTCGCCGCCTTCCGCTACCGCGCGTACCGGCTGCCGGCCGCCCTGCTGGCCGGCGCGCTGACCGGCCTGACCGCGGCCATCTTCGACTTCGTCTACTGGAACAAGGCCTACGACCTGGTCGACTACCGCCTGCCGTACGCCCTCCTGACCATCGTGAGCGCCACGGTGATCGCGGGCGCCGGCGCCTGGCTCCTGACCCGCGCCCTGGCCAACACCGGCGTCCTGGACCGTTTCCCGGCCGGCCGCGAACGAGCCCTGGTCTGAGCACAGAACCGAGACCGCGTTGATCAAGAGGTTTGCGTCAGCGGAAGCCGTTTTCCGGACGCAAACCTCTTGATCAACCAAGCTGGGCCGAGAGGAGGTGGCGCGTGGGTGCCGTTCAGCTGCGGGGGTTCGGGTGGCGGCATGCGGGGCGCCGCGGTTGGGCGGTGCGCGGGGTCGACCTGCGCGTCGAGGTCGGGGAGCGGGTTCTGCTGCTCGGGCCCTCCGGGGCCGGGAAGAGCACCCTGCTGGCGGCGCTGGCCGGCCTGCTGCCCGAGGACTCCGGTGAGCAGGAGGGCACCGTCGAGATCGACGGGCTCGACCCGCGCAAGGCACGGGAACGTGTGGGCATCGTCTTCCAGGACCCGGAGACCCAGCTGGTGATGGCCCGCTGCGGCGACGACGTGGCGTTCGGGCTGGAGAACCGGGGCGTACCCGCCGGGGAGATCTGGCCCCGGGTGGACGAGGCGCTGCACCGGGTCGGCTTCCCGTACGACCGGGACCGGCCCACCGCGGCGCTGAGCGGGGGCGAGCAGCAGCGGCTGGCGCTGGCCGGGACGCTCGCCCTGCGGCCGGGGCTGCTGCTGCTCGACGAGCCGACCGCCAACCTCGACCCGGCCGGCGCCGACCTGATCCGCCGGGCCGTCGCCGACGCCCTCGACGCGGACACCACGCTGATCCTCGTCGAGCACCGGGTCGCCGAGGCGCTGCCGCTGGTCGACCGGGTCGTCGTGCTGGAACCCGGCGGCGGGGTACGCGCCGACGGCCCGCCCGACGCGGTCTTCGCCGCGCACGGCGACGCGCTCGCCGCCGCCGGGGTCTGGGTGCCGGGCCGCACCGTGCCGCCCCGGCACGCCACCACGCCGCCCGGCGACGTGCTGCTCACCGCCGACCGGCTCGGCCTGCCGCCCCGGCTGGCCCCCACCGACCTCCGGGTACGCGCCGGCGAGGCGCTCGCCGTGCTCGGCCCGAACGGCGCCGGCAAGTCCACCCTGGCCCTGCTCCTCGGCGGCCTGCTCCGCCCCGGCACCGGTACGGTCGCCGCCACCCCCGCCCTCGCCGGCCGGGACGCGCGCACTCCCCCGCACCGCTGGCGGGCGCCCGCCCTGGCCGGCCGGATCGGCTCGGTCTTCCAGGACCCGGAACACCAGTTCGTCACGAGCACCGTCCGGGACGAGCTGGCCCTCGGCCCGCGCCGCACCGGGCAGCCCGAGGCGGCCGTGACAACCACCGTGGACGCGCTGCTGGAGCGGCTGCGGCTGGACCGGCTGGCGGGCGCCAACCCGTACACCCTCTCGGGCGGGGAGGCGCGGCGGCTGAGCGTGGCGACCGCCCTGGCCACCGCGCCCCGCCTGCTGATCTGCGACGAGCCCACCTTCGGCCAGGACCGGCGGACCTGGCGGGAGCTGGTCGATCTCCTGGCCGACCTGCGCGACGCCGGCCACGGCGTCGTCGCGGTCACCCACGACACGGACTTCGTCGCCGCACTGGCCGACCGGACCATCACCCTGGAGCGCCGATGATCGACGTGGAGCCGGTCGCGGTGGCCGGGGCGCCGCTGGCCCGGCGGAACCCGGTGGCGAAGCTGGCCGCCGCGCTGGTCTTCACCCTGGTCCTGGTGGCCACCCTGGACCCGGTGGCCCCCGCCATCGCCATCGCCGTCGAGCTGGCGGTGCTGCCGCTGTTCGGCGTCCGCTACCGGGTGCTGGCCCGCCGGGCCTGGCCGCTGCTGGCCGGCGCCGCCGGCATCCTGGTCACGCTGGTGCTCTTCGCCGCCGACCGCTCCGGCCGGGTGCTGGTCGAGGCCGGTCCGGTCCTGGTCACCGAGGGTGTGCTGGTCACCGCGCTGGGACTGGTGCTGCGGATGCTCGCCGTGGCGCTGCCCGGGATCCTGGTCTTCGCCACCACCGACCCCACCGACCTGGCCGACGCGCTGATCCAGAACGCGAAGGCGCCCGCCCGGTTCGCCATCGGCGCGCTGGCCGCGTTCCGGCTGGTGCCGCTGCTGGAGCAGGAGTGGCGGATGATCAGCATGGCCCGCCGGGCCCGGGGCGTGGACGCCGGCCGCAACCCGCTGGCCAAGCTGCGGCTGTTCGGGTCGACGGCGTTCGCGCTGCTGGTGGGGGCGATCCGGCGGGGCACCCGGCTGGCCGTCGCCATGGACGCCCGGGGCTTCGACGCCGGCACCCCGCGTACGGTCGCCCGCCGCCAGCGCTTCACCCGGGCGGACGCGTTGCTGGTCGCGGGCGCGGCGACGATCGCCGGGGCGGCGCTGACGGTCAGCGTGGTGCTGGGCACGTTCCGTCCGCTGATCGGCTGAGCCCCGCTACCGGCGCGGCTGGGCCAGCCCGCTCCGGTACGCCAGCACCACCGCCTGCACCCGGTCCCGCACCCCGAGCTTGGCGAAGATGCGGTTGACGTGCGTCTTCACGGTCGCCTCGCCGACGAAGAGCTGGTCGGCGATCTCCCGGTTGGACAGGCCGAGGGCCATCATCCGCAGCACCTCGGTCTCCCGCACGGTCAGCCCGGCGAGGCCCGGGTCGGGAACCACCGACGCGGTCGCGGTGTAGTGGTCGATCAGGCGACGGGTGATCGACGGGGAGAGCAGGGCGTCGCCCCGGGCCGCGGTCCGCACCGCCTCGGCCAGCTCCCGGGGCGGCGTGGTCTTGAGCATGAAGCCGGAGGCGCCGGCCCGTAGCGCCCGGTAGACGTACTCGTCCAGGTCGAAGGTGGTCAGCATGATGATCCGGGTGTCGCCGCGTGCCGCCAGGATCCGCTCGGTGGCGGCGATCCCGTCCACCGGCGCCATGTGGATGTCCATGAGCACCACGTCGGGCGCGAGCCGGGCCGCCAGCTGCACGGCTTCCTCGCCGTCGGCCGCGTCGGCGACCACGTCGAGGTCCGGCTGGGCGCTGAGGATCAGGCGGAGCCCGCCGCGCACCAGCGCCTCGTCGTCGGCGATGAGGACCCGGGTCATCCGGTGAACCCCGCCGTGGCCAGTGCGCCGGCCGACGCCTCGGCGTCGAAGGGCAGCGTGACGCGCACCTCGAAGCCGCCCCCGGGGCGGGGCCCGGCGCTCACCGTGCCGCCGAACAGCTCCACCCGCTCGCGGATGCCGGTCAGGCCGTGCCCGGTGCCCGCGTCCCGCCGGGCCCGGCCGGTGCCGTCGTCCACCACGTGCAGCCGGAGATCGTCGCCGCCCACCTCGATCGAGACGCGGACGGTCGCGCCCGGCGCGTGCCGGGTGGCGTTGGTCAGCGCCTCCTGGAGGATCCGGTACCCGCTGACATCGGCGGCGGCGGGAATCGCGGCGAGATCACCCGTGACGGTCACCTCGACCCGCCCGCCGGCCAGGGTCACCCCGGAGGTCAGCGCGTCGATCCGCCGCAACGACGGCAGTCCCTCCGGCGCCGCCTCCGCGCCGCGGAGGATGACCAGCAACCGGCGCAGCTCGGTGACCACCTCGCGCCCGACCTCCTGCACGGCGTCGAGGGACGCGCGGGCCTGGCCCGCGTCCGAGTCGAGCACCGCCTGCGCCGCGGCGGCCTGCAACACCATCACCGAGACGCCGTGCGACACGATGTCGTGCAGTTCGCGGGCCACCCGCAGCCGCTCGTCCGTCCGGGCGGCGGCCTCCCGCTCGGCCGCCAGCGCCACCAGCCGGGCCGCCTGCGCCCGCCGCATCCGCACGGCGTACCCGGGACCCAGCACGGCGAGCCCCACGAACAGGATGAAGACCCAGTCGGAGTCGCCGGCCGCGGCGTTCTCGATCCCGAGCGGGAGGAGGTAGCCGGCCACACCGACCGCGACGGCGGCCCGGCCGCCCACCGCGACACAGGCGAAGGTGGCCGCCACCAGCGCCAGCAGCGGCACGACCGGCCATTCCGGCAGGACGGGCGTGAAGCTCTGCGCGGTGAAGCAGGCCCCGGCGACGACGGCGGCCGTCCGGGGGTACGACGTGCAGCCGGCCACCGCGAGGCCGTAGCCGACCAGCAGCACGGTGAGGACGGCGAGCCAGCCGCCGGAGAGCGCGGCGAGGTCCGGCCCCTCCCCCTCGACGTAGCCGGCCAGCGGAACGTACAGCTCGGCCAGGCCGAACGCGAACAGCGCGGCCCCGGCGAGCGCGGTGGCGACCCCGCGCCACCGGCCCCGGACGGCGAGGACGGCAGACATGCCGGAAGGGTAGCCACGGCGGGTGGCTCGCCGCGTCCACCCACGGGTGTAGCGACGGCCGCCGACTCTCCACCCGGGGATCAACTTCCGCGCCGACGACCCGGTCCGGGTGCGGCTCCTAGCGTCCCTCCCACGACTTCGAGAGGAGACACTGATGGACGACAGCACCGGAGGGCGGACGGGCCGGCGGCTCACGGCGGGCGCCCTGCTCGGCGGCGGCGTGGCGTACGGCGTCGCGAACGCCTTCTACTGGGTGATGTTCCCGGACGACGTGGCCGACACCGCCGGGAACGTGGCGGTGGCCGCCGGGAACCTGGGCGCGTGGCGGGTGGAGACGGTGCTGTTCGCGCTGGCCCACCTGCTGCTGCTGCCGGCGACGCTCGGGCTGGCCGCCACGCTGCACCGGCGCAAGCCGGTGGCGGCCATGATCGGCGGCGCCACGGCGCTGCTCGGGCTCTACTTCTCTACCGTCCACCTGTGGCAGTACAACGCGTTCTTCGGGGCCCTGGCCGGCGGCGGCGTGGACGCCGACGCCGTCCGTCCGGTGACGACCGCGATCGACGGGGATCCGTTCGTGATGGCCTCGTTCGCGGTGTGGCTGCTCGGCTGGCTGGTCGGCCTGCTCGTGCTGGCCTTCGGCGCCTGGCGGGCCCGCCTCGTGGCCCTCTGGGTACCGCTGCTGCTCACCGCCGGGCAGGTGCTGGACCTGGTCGGCTCGGGCGTCGTGGTGAAGCTGGCGGTGAGCGCGCTCATGGTGGCCGGCTTCGTGGGCCTGGCCCTCGGCGTCGCGCGGCGGCGCGCTGCCGAGGCGCCGGCCGGGACGGCGACCCCGGCGGCCGCCGCGGCCTGAGGGGCGAGCGGGAGCTTCGGGTGCGGTTGTCGTCGCCGGAACGACGACAACCGCACCCGACGATCTCAGCTGCGCCGGAAGGCGTAGAACCGGGTCTGACCGGCGCGCTGGCTGCGCCCGGCGAGCCGGGCGTCCCGACCGGCCGGCGGGCCGGCCTTCGGCGGGGGCGGCGGGGCGTCGGCGCGACCGGGCAGGGTCACCGGGGCGGCGGGCGCCACGGTGAGCGCGTCGAGATCCGGCGGGGTGAGGTCCACCGGGGACGGCGCGGGCTTGTGGGACTTCTTCGGACTGCGCTTGGCGGGCATACGCTGCCTCCTGACTGTCGGGCACCCGTGGGCACGGCGAGCGGGGAACAGCCCGGGCGGGTCCGGCCAGGAACGCCACGCCACCGACGGTGACGGGAGGATGCGGACGCCCGGGGCGCACGGTCCACGGCGGTACGCACGGTGGACCGGGCCTGCGAGAGGTGGGCGTCAGTTACGCATGCCAGCACGCTAACCCACCGCCGTGCCGCCCCGCACCCGAATTACCGCCACCGGGCCCGGAACGCACCGCCACCGCACCCTCACCCGGCGTCGACGTCCCGGCCCCGCGCCGCACCGGCCGCGATACGGTCGCAGAACGGGCACCGGAGACGAGGGGTGGCGGTACGCATGGCACAGCAGGCGACGGCGCAGATCGGGGTCACCGGCCTGGCGGTGATGGGCCGCAACCTGGCCCGGAATCTGGCCCGCAACGGCTTCACCGTGGCCCTGCACAACCGCTCGCCGGAGCGCACCCGCAGCCTCGTGGCCGAGCACGGCGACGAGGGCGCGTTCGTGCCGGCGGAGTCGATGGCCGATTTCGTGGCCGCGCTGGAACGCCCCCGCGCCGTGATCGTCATGGTGAAGGCCGGCGCACCCACCGACGCGGTGATCGACGAACTCGTCCCGCTGCTGGAGGAGGGCGACATCGTCGTCGACTGCGGCAACGCGCACTTCGCCGACACCCGCCGCCGGGAGGAGGCGCTGCGCGGGCACGGGCTGCACTTCGTCGGCACCGGGGTCTCGGGCGGCGAGGAGGGCGCGCTGCACGGGCCGAGCATCATGCCGGGCGGCTCCGCCGAGTCCTACCGGAAGCTCGGCCCGATCTTCGAGCGGATCGCCGCCCAGGTGGACGGCGTCCCGTGCTGCCGGCACATCGGACCGGACGGCGCCGGCCACTTCGTGAAGATGGTCCACAACGGCATCGAGTACGCGGACATGCAGCTCATCGCCGAGGCGTACGACCTGCTGCGGGCCGGCCTGTCGGCGAGCCCGGCGGAGATCGCGGACATCTTCCGGGAGTGGAACGGCGGCGAGCTGGAGTCCTTCCTCATCGAGATCACCGCCGCCGTGCTCGGGCACACCGACACGGCGACCGGCCGGCCCTTCGTCGACGTGGTGCTCGACCAGGCCGAGCAGAAGGGCACCGGCCGGTGGACCGTGCAGAGCGCGCTGGACCTCGGCATCCCGATCACCGGCATCGCCGAGGCCACCTTCGCGCGGTCGCTCTCCGGGCACGCCGACCAGCGCGCCGCCGCCCGCCGCGCGTTCCCCGACGCGGGCGAGAAGTGGCAGGTGGACGACCGGGACACGTTCGTCGAGGACGTCCGGCGCGCGCTGCTGGCCAGCAAGATCGTCGCGTACGCGCAGGGTTTCGACCACATCCGCGCCGGCAGCCAGGAGTACGACTGGGACATCGACCTGGGCGGCACGGCCACCATCTGGCGGGGCGGCTGCATCATCCGGGCCCGCTTCCTGGACCGGATCCGGGAGGCGTACGACGCGGAGGGGGACCTGCCCACGCTGCTGGTCGCCCCCTGGTTCGCCGACCGGGTCGGCGCCGGGGTCCCGGCCTGGCGGCGGGTGGTGGCGGACGCCGCCCGGGCGGGGGTGCCCACCCCGGCCTTCTCGTCGTCGCTGGCCTACTTCGACGCGTTGCGCGCCGAGCGGCTGCCGGCGGCGCTGATCCAGGGGCTGCGGGACAACTTCGGCGCGCACACCTACCACCGGGTGGACCGGGAGGGGTCCTTCCACACGCTCTGGGCGGGCGACCGCTCCGAAGTGGAGGCGTGAGCGCGCTCAGGCGAGCGTGGCGTGCATCTCCCAGACCAGGATCTCGGCCGGCTCGTCGGCCGTCACCCGCTGACCACCGGCCATCGTGATCCGGGCCGCGTCGCCCTCGTCGAGCCGTCCGGCAGCCTCCAGCGTCACGGCACCGCTGGGCACATAGAGGTGCAGGAAGGGCGCGTCGGGCAGGTTCACCGTGTCGCCGGGAGCGAGCCGAGCGGCGTGCAGGGTGGCGTACCGGTTGCGGATCCGGATCGCGGAGGCGCCGTCGTAGCGGTCCATCCCGGAGGCGACCGGCACGAGGCCGCCCCGCAGCAACTCGTCGCCGATCTCGAGCTGCTCGTAGCCCGGGTCGATCCCCTCCTCGTCGGGGAGCACCCACATCTGCACGAAGTGGACCGGGTCGTGGTGCGGGGCCGTGTTCTCCAGCCGCCAGGAGTCGTTCTTCTCCGAGTGCAGGATGCCGGTGCCGGCGCTCATCCGCTGGGCGAGGCCCGGATAGATGACGCCGGAGTGCCCGGTGGAGTCCTGGTGGACCAGCGAACCGCGCAGCACCCAGGTCACGATCTCCATGTCCTGGTGCGGGTGGGTCTCGAAACCGGTGCCCGGGTGCACCACGTCGTCGTTGTTGACCAGCAGCAGCCCGTGGTGGGTGTTGGCCGGGTCGTAGTGCCGGGAGAACGAGAAGGAGTGCTTGGAGTCGAGCCAGGACAACCGGGTGAAGAAGCGGTCCCCGGCCCGGCGGACGTCCACCGCCGGAGCGGGCGCCGTCGCCGTCACCAGGCCCGCTGCCCGGTCTCGGCCGGCGCCCAGGTGAGCGCCGGTTCGCCGGTGCTCAGCTCGGCGATCTCCCCGGCGCGTACGGCGGGCGTGTGGCCGAGTTCGGCGCAGTGCTGCTCGGCGATCTCCGCGCAGATCTCGGCGACCTGCTCGCAGATCGGGCTGCCCAGGTCCGCCGCGTTCAACGCCATGATCATTTTGAACCGGAGATCGTGCATCCCCCACCCCCGTGGCGGGCGCGTCCGGGCGGCGCGCCCTCGCGCCGATCGTACGCGCGGGCACCCCGCTCCCGGCCGGAAAGCCGGATGCGGGGCGCCCGCGTCACGGCCCGCCCTGGCGGGCCGTCGACGTCACCAGAACCGACGGCGCTTGGCCTTCTGCGGCCGCAGCATGTCGGCGCCCTTGGTGAGCAGTCGGCTCACCCCGGTCGGGCCGCGACGGGCCTCCAGGGTGTGGCTGAGCCGGCGCGCGCCGGCCGCCGCCAGCGGCACGGCGACCGCCATGACCGCCCACTGGGCAATCCGCTTCTGAATCATGTGGGTTCACCTCCGCAATCTGCCTGCTGTCCGATTGATACCCAGCAGGCGGCGTCGGTAAGCGCGACCTCAGGCGCCGGGGGCCACCGGGTTGGGCAGCGCGCCGCCGAAGCGGCGGTCCCGCTGGGCGTAGAGCTCGCACGCGTACCAGAGGTGCCGGCGGTCGAAGTCCGGCCAGAGCGTGTCGAGGAAGACCAGCTCCGCGTAGGCGGTCTGCCAGAGCAGGAAGTTGGAGGTGCGCTGCTCGCCGGACGGGCGGAGGAAGAGGTCCACCTCGGGGACCTCCGGGTGGTAGAGGTATTTCGCGATGGTCTTCTCGGTGACCTTGCCCGGGTCGATCCGCCCGGCGGCCGCGTCGCGGGCGATCGCGGCGGCCGCGTCGGCGATCTCCGCCTGGCCGCCGTAGTTGACGCAGAACTGGAGGGTCAGCGTCGAGTTGCCCCGGGACATCTCCTCGGCCGTCTGCAACTCGGAGATGACGCTCTTCCAGAGCCGCCCGGCCCGGCCCGACCAGACCACCCGGACGCCCAGGTCGACGAGCTGATCCCGGCGGCGACGGATGACGTCCCGGTTGAAGCCCATGAGGAAGCGGACCTCGTCCGGGGAGCGCCGCCAGTTCTCGGTGGAGAACGCGTACGCCGACAGGTAGGGGATGCCCAGCTCGATGGCCCCCTCGATGGTGTCGAAGAGGCTGTGCTCGCCCTGCTCGTGACCCTTGGTCCGGGGCAGCCCGCGCTCCTTGGCCCAGCGGCCGTTGCCGTCCATCACCACGGCGATGTGCTTCGGCAGCGCCTCGGCAGGCAGCGCCGGCGGCCGGGCGCCGGAGGGGTGCGGAGTCGGTGGCACCGGCTCGCGCCGGCCGGCCCTCATCGATCGGATCACTCGGTAATCTCCCTGTTCACACCAGCGGCGGCGGGCCCGGCGCCGGTGCGCGGCGGGACCACACCCGGCCCCGCGCCGCCGGGCGGCGGGACCGCGCCGGGCGCCGGGGCACCCCGGTCGACCAGCGGCAGCGAGCGTAGCGCGCGTTCCAGGTGCCACTGGAGGTGCGCCGCCACGAGGCCGCTGCACTCGCGGCGCACGGGGGTCTCGGTGGCGTCGGCGTACGCCCAGTCGCCGGTGGTCAGCGCGGACATCAGCGCGATGGTGGCCGGGGCCGGGTGGGCGGCGCCGGGGGGCCGGCAGTCCGGGCAGACGGCGCCGCCGGCCGGCACGGAGAACGCCCGGTGCCGCCCCGGGGTGCCGCAGACCGCGCACGCGGTCAGGGCCGGCGCCCAGCCGGCGAAGGCCATGCCGCGCAGCAGGTAGGCGTCGAGCACCAGGGTGGTGGCGTGCTCGCCGATGGCCAGCGAGCGCAGCGCGCCGAGGGTGAGCTGGAACAGCCGCAGCGAGGGTTCCCGCTCGATCGGGGTGAGCCGCTCGGCGGTCTCGGCGATCGCGCTGGCCGCCGTGTAGCGGGGGTAGTCGCCCAGGAACCGCTTGCCGTAGAGGTCGATCCCCTCGGCCTGGCTGATGGTGTGCAGCGAGCTGCCGTGGTTGCCCTTGGGGTCGCCGGCGAGCTGGAGGTCGACGTGCCCGAACGGCTCCAGCCGGGCGCCGAACTTGCTGGTGGTGCGCCGGACCCCCCGGGCCACGGCGCGCAGCCGGCCGTGCCGGCGGGTGAGCAGGGTGATGATCCGGTCGGACTCCCCCAGCTTCTGCACGCGCAGCACCACCGCGTCGTCGCGGTAGAGCTGTCGGCGGTATCCGGCCATCGGCCCATTCTCCCTCGGGGTGCGATCTCAGGGTCTCCTCGGGGTGGATCGGCGGTCGAACCCGGATGCGCCGTCCGCAGGCTCGGCCGTAGCGTCCTGGCATGGCTCTGCACCGGACCGCCGTCGCCGCCACCGCGGCCGCAACCCTGATCGTCCTCGCCGGGTGTGACACCCTCTCCTTCCGCCGCCTCGACTACGACCAGACCGAGAGCGTGAAGATCACCCGGATCACCGTGCCGGCCGGCGGCGCGGGCGACGTGACGATCCGGGCCACCGGCCGGGCCGACCAGGTGCGGATCAAGCGGATCGTCCGCTACCAGGGCGGGGAGCCCAACAGCCGCTACGAGATCAAGGGCGACGAGCTGACGCTGCCGAGCGACTGCGGCCCCCGGTGCACGGTCTCCTGGGAGGTGACCGCCCCCGAGGGGGTGACGGTGCGCGGCGAGACCGGCTCCGGCAACGTCACGCTGCATCGGGTCGGCCCCGTGGACTTCACCCTGCATTCCGGCGACATCAGCGTCACCGAGGCGCGCGGCGAGGTCCGTGCCACCACCACCTCGGGAAACATCGACGTGGTCGACGCGACCGGCCCGGTCCGGCTGCGCGCCACCTCCGGCGACATCAGCGCCCGCCGGCTCGCCGCCGGCGTGGACGCGGAGGCCACCTCGGGCAACCTCGTCGTCGAGCTGGACCAGCCGGCCGCGGCCCGGCTGCACGCCACCAGCGGCGACGTCGACCTGACCGTGCCACAGGGCCGGTACCGGGTGCGGGCGGACGCCAAGTCGGGCGACACCAACCTCGCCGTGCCGAACGACCCCGGCGCCACCCTGCTGCTCGACGTCACCGCCACCAGCGGCAACGTGACGCTCACCAGCCGCTGAGGCGGTCAGCCCGGGACGCGGTCGGACCGCCCGGGCGCGCGCGGCGCCGGCACCCGGGCGCCCGCGGCCGCCAGCTCGCCGCCCGCACCGGCGGGCGCCGGGCTGGCCGGTGCGGCCGCCGCCCGCTCGGCCACGGTCCGCCGGGGCCGGCCGGGCACCAGTTCCGGGGTACGCCGGGCGGCCAGGTCCTCGACCCAGCCGACCAGCAGGGTGACCACACCCACCAGCGCGAACACCAGCGCCACCCGGATCGCCAGCCCGAGAAGGTCCTGGTGCGACCAGCCGACCACGTCGACCAGCGGGGTGAGCGCCACCACGAACGGCATGTGCCAGAGGTAGACGGTCAGCGCGCGCCGGTTCAGCACGGTGACCACCCGGCCCAGCACCGGGGTGCGGTCGACCCAGGCCGCCCCGGCCGGCGCCCGGCCGATCGCCACCAGGATGAACGCCGCCGACCAGAGCGCGTTGCCCAGGTGGATGTCGTTCAGGTCGTGGCCGCGCGGGCCGGGGTGGGTGAAGGTCCAGGCCAACCCGGCCACACCGAGCGCGACCGCGAGCGGCACGAGCACCCGGTCGGCCACCCGGCGCAGCAGCCCGTCGTGATGGGCGAAGCCGAGCAGCCAGGCGCCGAAGTACAGGCCGAACTCGCGCAGCACGGCCGGCGGGTTCGCCAGCACGCCGAACTCGATCGCCGCGAGCAGCGCGTACGGGGCCAGCAGGGTGGGCAGCGGGGCCCGGCGGAACAGCCACAGGGCCACCGGCGAGGCCAGCACGAACCAGAGGTAGTCCCGCAGGTACCAGATCGGGCTCAGCGCCAGGGCGCCCCAGTAGTTGGCCGGTGGGTCGCTGACCGGGAAGAGCCAGAGCAGCACCTTCGGGGTGAGCGGCAGCCCGGTGAGCAGCATGGCCGGCACGAAAACCGCGGCGAGCACCCAGAGCGACGGCAGCAGCCGGCGCAGGCGGCGCCCGACGGCCGGTACGCCGCGGCGGTCCAGCGACGCGGCCATCAGCGAGCCGGCGAGTGCGAACATCACCGACATCGCCGGGAAGATCAGGGTCAGCGTCGCCCATCCGGTGACGTGGTAGACGACGACGCGCACGATGGCCAGGGAGCGGAGCAGGTCGAGGTATCGGTTACGCATCAGCTCGCGGGGGCGTCGGGGGCAGGGGATAGCGCTTCCCTACCCTCCGACCCCGCCGGACGAAACGGTGCGCGGGCCCGGGTCAAAAGTGAAACATCCCATAAACCAGACCGATCCGGACCGCCGCGGCGGGCCTCGGAACGCGGACCGCCGACCCCGGGGATCGGGACCGGCGGTTCGGGCGTACGGGGTCAGAAGCCGAGCTTGCGCAGCTGCTTCGGGTCGCGCTGCCAGTCCTTCGCGACCCGGACGTGCAGGTCCAGGTAGACCCGGGTGCCGAGCAGCTCCTCGATCTGCCGGCGGGCCGTGGTGCCGACGTGCTTGAGCCGGCTGCCGCGGTGACCGATCACGATCGCCTTCTGGCTCGGTCGCTCCACGTACACGTCCGCGTAGATCTTCGTGAGGCCGCCCTCGGCGATCATCTCCTCGACGACCACGGCGATGGAGTGCGGCAGCTCGTCCCGGACGCCCTCCAGGGCGGCCTCGCGGACCAGCTCGGCCACGAGCACCTGCTCCGGGTCGTCGGTGAGCATGTCGTCCGGGTAGAGCTGCGGCGACTCCGGGAGGTAGCCGGTCATCACGTCGACCAGGGTGTCCACCTGGTGCCCGGAGACGGCGCTCACCGGCACCACGTCGGCGAACTCGCCCAGCTCGCTCACGGCGAGCAGCTGCTCGGCCAGCCGCTTCTTGTCCACCAGGTCGGTCTTGGTGACCACGGCCAGCACGGTGGCCCGCAGCTCGGCCAGCTCGCCGGTGATGAACCGGTCGCCCCGCCCGATCGGCTCGTTCGCCGGGATGCAGAGCCCGATCACGTCGACCTCGCTCCAGGTCTCGCGCACCAGGTCGTTGAGCCGCTCGCCGAGCAGCGTGCGGGGACGGTGCAGGCCCGGGGTGTCGACCAGGACGAGCTGCGACTCGGGACGGTGCAGCACGGCCCGGATGATGTGCCGGGTGGTCTGCGGCTTGTTCGAGGTGATGGCGATCTTGGTGCCGACGATCGCGTTGGTCAGCGTCGACTTGCCCGCGTTCGGCCGCCCGACGAAGCAGCCGAAACCGGCCCGGTAGGGACGCTGCTCGTCGCTCACTCGACCACCGTGCCCAGGACGGTGCCGTCCGGCGCGGCCACGTGGATCGGCGCGTCGGCGGCGAGGTCGCGGACGGCGGCGTGCCCCGCGCCGTCCAGCGTCGACGCCTCGGTCACCACCACGGCGGCCTCCAGCCGGCTCGCGCCGGCGGCCACCGCCGAGGCGACCGCGAGCTGGAGCGCGGTCAGGGTCAGCGACGGCAGCGCCACGCTGGCCGCCGCGTACGTCCGGCCGTCCTGGTCACGGACCGCCGCGCCCTCCACGGCGCCGACCCGGCCCCGCGCGCCCCGGGCCAGGACGACCAGCTTGCCGTCCTCGGCGCTCAGCTCGGCCGGGTCGGACGGGGTGGGCCGGGCCGCCGGCACGGCGGGTGACTCAGGCATCGGCGGGTTGCCTCTCCTCGGAACGGTTCTGGTTGCCGCGGGGATCGGCCTGCTCGCCGCGCCCCGCGCTGTCCGGCGCGCCGCCCGGCTCGACCCGGCTGACCAGCACGGTGTCGATCCGGTTGCGCCGCCCGGTGGTGCCCTCGGCGATCAGCCGCAGGCCGGCCACCTCGGCCCCGGAGCCGGGGATCGGCACCCGGCCGAGCGCCTGGGCGAGCAGGCCACCGACCGTCTCCACCTCGTCGGTGGGCAGTTCGGTGTCGAACAGCTCGCCCAGATTCTCCACCGGCAGCCGGGCGGTCACCCGCACGGCACCGTCCGCCAGGCGCTCGACCGGCGGGCGTTCGACATCGTACTCGTCGGTGATCTCACCGACGATCTCCTCCAGGATGTCCTCGATGGTGACCAGGCCGCCGGTGCCGCCGTACTCGTCGACGACGATGACCAGGTGGTTGCGGGCCGCCTGCATCTCCGAGAGCAGGTCGTCGACCGGCTTGGACTCGGGCACGAAGGTCGCCGGCCGCATCAGCTCGGCCACCGGCATCTGCCGGGCCTCCGGGGCGCCCTGGATCCGCCGGATCAGGTCCTTGAGGTAGAGCACGCCGAGCACGTCGTCGACGTTCTCGCCGATCACCGGGATCCGGGAGAAGCCGGACCGCAGGAAGAGCGCCAGCGCCTGCGCGAGGGTTTTGCCCTCCTCTATCCACACCATCTCGGTCCGCGGCACCATCACCTCGCGGGCGATGGTGTCGCCGAGCGCGAAGACCGAGTGGATCATCTGCCGCTCGCCGTGCTCGACCACGCCGCGCTGCTCGGCCAGGTCCACCAGCTCACGCAGCTCGACCTGGGTGGCGAACGGCCCCTCCCGGAAGCCGCGCCCCGGGGTGACCGCGTTGCCGATCAGGATGAGCAGCGAGGCCAGCGGGTTGAGCGCCCGGCCCAGCCAGCGCACCAGCGGCGCGACCGCGCGGCCCACCGCGTAGGCGTGCTGCCGGCCGAGGGTGCGCGGCGCGACGCCGACCACCACGAAGCTGACCACGGTCATCGCCCCGGCGGTGACCAGGGCGGCCCGCCAGCCGGCGCCGAAGGTGTCCACCGCCACCAGCGCGACCAGCGTGGTGGCGGTCAGCTCGGCCAGCAGCCGGAGCAGGAGCAGCAGGTTGAGGTGGCGGACCACGTCGCCGGCGACCGCCTGGAGGGTACGCGCGCCGCGCGCGCCGTCCCGGGCCAGCTCGGCGGCCCGGGCCGGTGAGACGGCGGCCAGCGCGGCCTCGGTCATCGCGATGAGGCCGGCGAGCACCACCAGCCCCGCCGCGACGGCGAGGAGTGTGAGGTCGGGCAGGCCGGCGGGCGCGCCGCCGGCCGCCAGGGTGGTCATCACTGCGACCGGGTCGACCGCCAGCTGGCCAGCAGTCGGGCCTGGAGATCGAACATCTCCCGCTCCTCCTCCGGCTCGGCGTGGTCGTAGCCGAGCAGGTGCAGCACACCGTGCACGGTGAGCAGGTGCAGCTCGTCGGCGGTGGAGTGCCCGGCGGTGGCCGCCTGCTTGGCCGCCACCTCCGGGCAGAGCACGATGTCGCCGAGCAGGGCCGGCTCACCGCCGGCCGGGGCGGTCTCCCCCGGGCCGTGGTCGACGCTGCCCTCGTCCATGGGGAAGGCGAGCACGTCGGTCGGGCCGTCGCCACCCATCCAGCGGTGGTTCAGCTCCGACATGTATTCGATGTCGACCAGCAGCACGGAGAGCTCGGCGAGGGGGTTGACCCCCATCTCGTCGAGGGCGTGCCGGGCGACGGCGAGCACGGCGTCGGTGTCGACGTCGGCGCCGGACTCGTTGGCGATCTCGATGGACAACTGTCTTCCTCTGGTGGATTAGCGGCGCCGGCCGGCCCGGCCGCCCTGGGCGGTCCGCCCGGGCACGGCGTGCACGCTCTGCGCCTGCTGGCTCTCCCGCTCGGCGTCCCAGCGGGCGTACGCGTCGACGATCTCGCCCACCAGCTTGTGGCGGACCACGTCGGAGCTGGACAGCTGGGCGAAGTGCACGTCCTCGACGTTGCCCAGGATCTCCCGGACCACCCGCAGGCCGCTCGTCGTGCCGCCGGGAAGGTCCACCTGGGTGACGTCACCGGTGACCACGATCTTGGAATTGAAGCCGAGCCGGGTGAGGAACATCTTCATCTGCTCGGGCGTGGTGTTCTGCGCCTCGTCGAGAATGATGAACGCGTCGTTCAGGGTGCGGCCCCGCATGTACGCCAGCGGCGCGACCTCGATCGTGCCCGCGGCCATCAGCTTCGGGATCGACTCCGGGTCGAGCATGTCGTGCAGCGCGTCGTAGAGCGGCCGCAGGTAGGGGTCGATCTTCTCGTTCAGGGTGCCGGGCAGGAAGCCCAGCCGCTCCCCCGCCTCGACCGCCGGCCGAGTCAGGATGATCCGGTTGACCTGCTTGGCCTGGAGCGCCTGGACGGCCTTCGCCATGGCCAGGTAGGTCTTGCCCGTGCCGGCCGGGCCGATGCCGAAGACGATGGTGTGCGCGTCGATGGCGTCGACGTAGCGCTTCTGCCCCAGCGTCTTGGGACGGATGGTGCGGCCGCGCCGGGAGAGGATGTTGAGCGTCAGGACCTCGGCGGGCCGCTCGGTGCCGCCCTGCTCGAGCATGCCGACGGTACGCCGGACGGCGTCAGTGGTCAGGGTCTCGCCTTTCTCGATCAGTTCGAGCAGCTCGCTGAAGAGGCGCTCGGCGAGGGCGTTGTCGGCGGGCGCGCCGGTGATGGTGATCTCGTTGCCCCGCACGTGGACGTCACTGTTGACCGAGCGTTCGACGAGCCGCAGGATCTCGTCGCCCGCGCCGAGCAGGTTCACCATGATCTTCTGGTCGGGAACCGTGATCCTGGTCTGCACCCGGGGCGGGCCGGGAGGTGGGGTGCCGGTCATAGATCGGGCCGTCGGGCCCTACGCCACCTGCTCTCGAACTCGGCGCCGGGCCCTGCTGGCGCGGCGGTCGTGACTCCCATCGTATCGGGTCAACACCCGCGGCACCGTGCCCATTTCCGGCGCTGGAAGATCAGTCACCGGCGCGGAAGTCGTACCCCTCGAAGGTCTCCTGGTGCCGGCTGAAGCGGTAGGTGGCCCAGTGCATCCGCACCACCGCGCCGCGCTCGTCCCGGGTCAGCCGGAGCAGCTCGCCGACCTCCCGGCCGGCGACCGTGCGGAACACGTCCGGCCGGTCCGGCAGCGGCGCGAACACGGCGGGCGGCTTGCCGGCCGGGTCGTCCGCGCCCCGGGCCCGCAGCGTCCCGTCGTGCCAGGAGAAGACGTACTCGAAACCCTCGCCCCACCAGCGGCCCAGCAGGCCGCGCAGGTGCTCCGGGGCGGGCGCGCCGGGGCGCCACGGCTCGATGTCGGCCGGGTCGTGCTCGGCGGCGGCGGCGAGCAGCCGGTGGGTCAGCTCGAAGACCTCCACGCCGGTGCCGGAGGAGCCCAGCACCGCGCAGCCCATCGCGCCGGCGGTGCCGTCCCCGCCGCGCCGGCCGTAGACGGCGGCCAGGAAGCCGGGCATCGCCCCGTCGTGCCCCACGTGCAGCACCCGCCCCGGCTGCGGCACCAGGATCAGCCCGAGGCCGAAGCCGCCGGTCCAGAGCGTCTCGTCGGTGGTGGTCAGCGGCCAGCGCATCTCGTCGAGGGTGGCCGGCGCGAGCACCGCGCCGGCCGGGTCGAGCGCGGCCGGGTCGGCCAGGAAGGCCGCCCAGCGCGCCATGTCCGGTGCGGTGCTCCACAGCTGCGCGGCGGGGGCCACCGCGCCGAAGTCGGTCGGCGGCTCCGGCCGGGCCTCGTCGGAGTACGCGTCGACCAGGAACCCGGTCGCCGCCCGGTCGCCGGGCGTGGTGCCCGTGGCGGTCAGCCCGAGCGGGGCGAGCACCCGCTCGGCCAGCACCTCGGCCCAGGTGCCGCCGCGCAGCCGGGCCGCCATCTCGCCGAGCAGGGCCATGCCGAGGTTGGAGTAGTGGTAGCGCCGACCGGTGGGCAGCACCCGCTCCACCCGGGCCAGGTCGGCGAGCAGCTCGCTGACGTCGGGCGCGCGCAGGCTGTCCCAGACGTCACCGTGCGGCTCGCGCTGGAGGCCCGCGGTGTGCGACAGCAGCCGGCGTACGGTCAGCTCGCCGTGCGCCGGCAGGTCGAGGTGCCGCCCGATCGGGTCGTCCAGGTCGAGCAGCCCGTCGTCGCGGCACTGCATGACCAGCACGGCCGTGAAGGTCTTGGTGACCGAGCCGATCCGGAAGACCGTGTCCGCCCCGAGCGGGGTGTCGTTGCCGGTCCCGCCGGCCGCGCAGGTCCAGAGCGGCCGGTCGGCCCGGTGCAGGGCGACCGAGACCGCCGGGATCCGCCCGTGGGCCTGCGCCTGCCGCACCATCCGGCCGAGCCGGTCATGCACCGTGATCATGAGGGCAGTCTAGGCAGCGCGTCAGCGGCAGAGCATCGGGCCGAGCGGTCCCCCGCCGAGCAGGTGCGCGTGCACGTGGAAGACCTCCTGGCCGCCGTACGGTCCGGTGTTGAACATGAGCCGGAAGCCGTCCACCGTGAGGCCCTCCTCCTCGGCCACCACGGCGGCCGTGCCCAGCAGCTCACCGGCGAGCGCCGGGTCGCCCTCGGCCAGGGTGACCACGTCCGCGTAGTGCTCCTTCGGGATCACCAGCACGTGCGTGGGCGCTTTCGGGTCGATGTCCCGGAAGGCCAGGGTGGTGGCGGTCTCACGGACGATGGTGGCCGGGATCTCCCCGGCGACGATCCGGCAGAACAGGCAGTCGGTTCCCATCGGGGCATGGTAAGTCGTCCCGTACCGGCTGAGGCATGATGTGCCGCGTGACTTCTCGGGCGGTGCTGGTGACGGGGGCCTCGCGGGGCATCGGGAGCGCGGTGGCGCGGGCGTTCGCGGCGGGCGGGGACCGGGTGGCGATCCACCACCGGGACTCCGCCGACCTGGCCGAGGCGCTGCGGGCGGACCTGCCCGGCGACGGGCACGTGGTGGTCCGCGCCGACCTGGCCGACCCGGAGGCCGTCCGGGCCATGGTGGACGAGGCGGCGCAGCGCCTGGGCGGCCTCGACGTCCTGGTCAACAACGCCGGCGTCTACGGCCCCCGCGACCTGCCGCACCCGGTGTTCGGCAACACCTACGACCAGTGGCGGGAGCAGTGGCGGCTGGTCCTGGAGACCAACCTGACCGGCGCCGCGAACGTCACGTGGTGCGCTGCGCAGCACATGCGCGAGCGGGGCGGCCGGATCGTGAACGTGTCGTCCCGGGGCGCCTTCCGGGGTGAGCCGGAGCAGCCCGCGTACGGGGCGAGCAAGGCGGGGCTGAACGCGCTCGGCCAGTCGCTGGCGCTGGCCCTGGCCCCGTACGGCATCGCGGTGGCCACGGTCGCGCCGGGCTTCGTGGCGACCGACATGACCACCACCCACCTCAGCGGCGAGCGGGGCGACGCGATCCGCGCCCAGTCCCCGTTCAACAGGGTGGCCCGCCCCGAGGAGATCGCCGCGGCGGTGCACTGGCTGGCCAGCCCCGAGGCGGAATGGGCCTCCGGCACCATCGTCGACCTGAACGGCGCGTCCTACCTCCGCACCTGACGGCCCACCGCGCCCACCGCCCGGGCCGCCCGGGCCGCCCGGGCCGCCCGTCCGAGTTGATCAAGAGGTTTGCGTCGGAATCCGGCCGGATCCTGACGCAAACCTCTTGATCAACAACGAGAGTGCAGGCGGCGTTCCGTTCACCAGCGGGACAGGCGGGTGGACAGGACGCTCAGGGCGGCCACGCCGGCCGTCGACGTACGGAGCACCGACGGGCCCAGGCGGACCGGACGGGCACCGGCCTCCTCGAAGGCGGACAGCTCGGTGTCGGCGATACCGCCCTCCGGGCCCACCACCAGCACGATCTCGCCGGTCTCGGGCAGCGCGGCGGTGGTCAGCCGCTCCTCGGCCTCCTCGTGCAGGACGAACGCGGCGGCCGCGCCGGCGATCCGCCGCGCCACCGTGGCGGTGGACTCGTCGGGCGTGCCCGCCACCACCGGCAGCCACGGGCGCCGGGCCTGCTTGGCCGCCTCCCGGGCGGTCGCCGCCCACTTCTCCCGGGCGCGTGCGCCCCGGTCACCCCGCCACTGGGTCACCGAGCGGGACGCCGCCCACGGGACGATCTCGTCCACCCCGACCTCGGTCATCGCCTGCACGGCCAGCTCGCCCCGGTCGCCCTTGGCGATGCCCTGCACCACGACGAGCCGGGGGACGGACGCGTCGGCGTACCCCCGGGAGGTGACCCGGAGATCGAGGGTGCCCCGGCCGACGGCGGTGACCACCGCGCCGGCCGTGCCGCCCCGCCCGTCGGCCAGCAGCAGCTCCTCGCCGACGCGCAGCCGCTGCACGGTGGCCGCGTGATGCCCCTCGGGGCCGTCCAGCGTCAGCGTGTCACCGGTGGGCAGCGCCTCGACCAGGAACAGCGGCGCCGACACCTCAGGCGTGCCCGTTGAAGGCGTCGCGCATCCGGGAGAAGAAGCCGCCCTGCTTGGTCAGCTCGGCGACCTCCTCACCACGGGTCTTGGCGAAGTCGCGCAGCATCCGCTCCTGGTCGGCGTCGAGCTTGGTCGGGGTCCGCACGTCGAGGTGGACGTAGAGGTCGCCCCGGCCGGTGCCGCGCAGGTGCGGCACGCCCCGGGCACGCAGCCGCAGCGTGCTGCCCGGCTGGGTGCCCGGCTTGACGTCGACCGTCTCCTCGCTGTCGAGGGTCTTGATGGTCAGGCGGGTGCCGAGCGCGGCCGCCGTCATCGGCACGGTGACCCGGCAGTGCAGGTCGTCGCCCTTGCGGGAGTAGACGTCGTGCGGCCGCTCGTGGATCTCGACGTAGAGGTCGCCGGCGGTGCCGCCACCGGGGCCGACCTCGCCCTGCTGGGCCAGCCGGATCCGCATGCCGTCCTCGACGCCCGCCGGGATCTTCACGGTGAGCGAGCGCCGGGTGCGCACCCGGCCGTCGCCCGCGCAGGTCGGGCAGGGGTGCGGGATGGTCGTGCCGTAGCCCTGGCAGACCGTGCACGGCCGGGCGGAGACCACCTGGCCGAGGAAGGTCCGCTGCACCGACTGCACCTCGCCCCGGCCGCCGCACGCCTCGCAGGTGGCCAGGTGGGTGCCGGCCGCGGTGCCGGCGCCGGAGCAGGTGGTGCACAGCACCGCGGTGTCGACGGTGATCGGCGCCTCGACGCCGAACGCCGTCTCGTTCAGGTCCAGCTCCAGCCGCAGGATGGCGTCGGCGCCCGGCCGGGTGCGCGGCCGCGGGCCGCGGCTGCCGCCGGCCGCCCCGCCGAAGAAGGCGTCCATGATGTCCTGGAAGCCGACGAACGGGCCGGCCCCGCCCGGACCACCCGCACCCGCGCCACCGCCGCCCGGGGCGAGCGGGTCGCCGCCCAGGTCGACGATCTGCCGTTTCCGATCGTCCGAGAGGACCTCGTACGCGGCGTTGATGTCCTTGAACTTCTCCTGTGCCTCCGGGTCCGGATTGACGTCCGGGTGGAACTGCCGCGCCAGCTTGCGGTAGGCGCGCTTGATCTCGTCGTCGGAGGCGTCCCGGCTCACGCCGAGAATGCCGTAGTAGTCCCTGGCCACTGCGTTCGGTGTCCTCATGTTCGTCTCGCGTTGCGCCGGTCGTCGGCCGGAGCCGGCCGACGGCCCTGACTGGTCAGTTCTGGGCCAGCAGTTCGCCCACGTAGCGTGCCACGGCCCTCACCGTGGCGATGGTGCCGGGGTAGTCCATCCGGGTCGGGCCGAGCACGCCGAGACCACCCACGATGGTGCTGCCCGGGCCGTACCCGGTGCTGACCACCGAGGCGGCGCGCAGGTTGTCGATCTCGTTCTCGTCGCCGATGAGCACCCGGGTGGTGCTCGGCTCGGCCTCCCCGATCAGCTTGAGCAGCACGACCTCCTCCTCGAGCGCCTCGAGGATCGGTCGCAGCGAACCCTGGAAGTCGAGCAGGCCGCCCCGGGTCAGGTTGGCCGTGCCGGCCAGCGCGATGCGCTCCTCGTGCCGCTCGACCAGCGTCTCCAGCAGCACGCTGGAGAGGGTGGCCATGGCCGGGCGCAGCTGCGGGGTGGACTCGTCGACGAGGGCCTGCACGAGTGGCGGGGTGTCCGAGAGCCGGCTGCCGACCAGCTTCTCGTTGACCACCCGGCGCAGGTCGGTCACGTCCTCGGCGGCCACCGGCCCGGGCAGCTCGACCAGCCGCTGCTCGACCCGGCCGGTATCGGCGATCATGACGACCATCAGCCGGGTGGTGGAGATCGGCACCAGTTCCAGGTGGCGCACCTTGGAACGGGCCAGGCTCGGGTACTGCACCACGGCGACCTGCCGGGTGAGCTGGGCGAGCAGGCGGACCGTGCGGTGCACCACGTCGTCCAGGTCGACGGCGCCGACCAGGAAGCGCTCGATCGCCCGGCGCTCGGCCGGGCTGAGCGGCTTGACCCGGGAGAGCCGGTCGACGAAGAGGCGGTAGCCGCGGTCGGTGGGCACCCGGCCGGCGCTGGTGTGCGGCTGCCGGATGTAGCCCTCCTCCTCCAGCACCGCCATGTCGTTGCGGACGGTCGCCGGGGAGACGCCCAGCTGGTGGCGCTCGACCAGGGCCTTGCTGCCGACCGGCTCCTGCGTGGCGACGTAGTCCTCGACGATCGCGCGCAGCACGGCGAGTTTGCGGTCGTCGAGACCCATCTCCACACCTCCTGACGCACCTCGTCCGCCCCGGCGCGCGGCATCCGCCGGGCGTCTGGCACTCGACTGTAGCGAGTGCCAGTCTACGTCGGCGGGCCCGCCGACGCGATGATCAGCGGCGCACCGCGGGTGCGGCCCGCCGCACAGTCGGCCCGCCAGAGCCGAACAGCCGGACATCCCGGGCGATCTCGCTCTGGTGCGCTCTTGCCTCCGGGACCTACCGTGACGTCCATGACTGAACCTCCTCGCCCTCCCGGAGCGGGGGACTCCGGCGCACCGCCGCCGGAGCCGACCCCGCCGTCGGCGCCGTTCGGCTCGTCGTCGGCCGCCGAGCCTCCCACCGCACCACTGTCCGGGGCACCGGCGGGGGGCGACTATCCCCCGCCCGGTGGCTATCCGCCGCCTCCCGGAGGCCAGCCGCCGTCGGGCGGCTACCCGCCCCCGGGCGGCTATCCCCCGCCGGGCGGCTACGGGGCGCCGGGCGCCGGCTACCCGGGCGGCGGGGCCTACGGGCCGCCCGCCGGCTACGCCAACAACGACGACAAGACCTGGGCCCTCGTCGCGCACTTCGGCGGGGCGGCCGGGATGTTCGTCGGCGGCGGCGTACTGGGCTGGGTGGCCCCGCTGATCGCCCTGCTCGCCCGCGGCAACCAGTCGCCGACCGTCCGCGCGCACGCGATCGCCGCGCTGAACTTCCAGCTCATCTGGTCGATCATCGCGCTGGTCGGCTGGATCCTCGCCTGCATCCTGATCGGTTTCGTGATCGGTTTCGGCGCGATGCTCGTCGGCATCATCTTCGGCATCCTGGCCGGGGTGAAGGCCAACGAGGGGCAGCTCTACCGCTACCCGATGTCGGCCAGCCTGATCAAGTGACCCGCCCCGGCCGGCTCCCTCCCGGGGGGCCGGCCGGTCCGGTCAGGGCAGCAGGTCGCGCACGACCGCGTCAGCGAGCAGCCGGCCGCGCAGGGTGAGCACCGCCCGTCCCGCGGCGTACGCCCCGGGGTCCAGCAGGCCGTCGGCGCGAGCCCGTTCGGCGCCCGCCCGGCCCGCCTCGTCGAGCCCGGACAGGGGCAGACCCGTGGCGAGCCGCAGCCGCAGCATCACGTCCTCCATGTGCGCCTCGTCCGGCGTGAGCACCTCCCGGGCCAGGCCCGGGGACTCCCCGGCGGCCAGCCGCTGGGCGTACGCGGTCGGGTGCTTCACGTTCCACCAGCGCACCCCGCCGACATGGCTGTGCGCCCCCGGGCCCAGGCCCCACCAGTCGGCACCGGTCCAGTAGAGCAGGTTGTGCCGGCACCGGGCCGCGTCGGAGCGGGCCCAGTTGGAGACCTCGTACCAGGAGAAGCCGGCCGCGCCGAGGGCCGCCTCCGCCGCGAGGTAGCGGTCCGCCGCCACGTCGTCGCTGGGGTACGGCAGCTCGCCGCGGCGCATCCGCGCGGCCAGCCGGGTGCCGTCCTCCACGATCAGGGCGTACGCGCTGACGTGGTCCACCCCCGCCGCGACCACCTGGTCCAGCGAGGCGGCGAAGTCCTCGGCGCTCTCCCCCGGGGTGCCGTAGATCAGATCCAGGTTCACGTGGTCGAACCCGGCGTCCCGCGCCTCCAGCGCGGCGGCGGTGGCCCGGCCGGCGCTGTGCTGCCGGTCGAGGATCGCCAGCACCCCGGGGGCCGCGGACTGCATGCCCAGCGAGATCCGGGTGTAGCCGGCGGCCCGCAGCGTCTTGAGCGACTCCGGGGTGACCGTCTCGGGGTTGGCCTCGGTGGTCACCTCGGCGTCGGCGGCCAGCCCCCAGGTCCGGTCGATGCCGTCGAGGATCCGGGCCAGGTCGTCGGCCGCGAGCAGGGTGGGGGTGCCCCCGCCCACGAAGACGGTGTCGACCCGGGGCGGCGGGGAGTCGCCGAGCACCCGGCCGGCGAGGGCCAGCTCGGCCAGCACGGTGTCGGCGTAGGTCTCGCGGCTGGCACCGCCGCCCAGCTCGGCCGCCGTGTAGGTGTTGAAGTCGCAGTAGCCGCACCGGCTGGCGCAGAACGGGACGTGCACGTACACGCCGAAGCCGCGCGCGCCGACGGCGCGGCGGGCGGCAGCGGGCAGCGCCCCGTCGCGCGGGATGGGTTCGCCTTCTGGAAGGACGCCGGGCATGGCCACTAGTGTGCCCGGCATGACCTCTCCGGACGCTCTCGTGCGGGTCGCCACGGCCCGTGGGGTGACCACCCTCACCCTGGACAGCCCGCACAACCGCAACGCGCTCTCCACCCCGCTGATGACCGAGCTGCTGGCCGGGCTGGCCGCGGCGGTGGCCGACGACGCGGTCCGGGCGATCGTGCTGGACCACACCGGCCCGGTGTTCTGCTCCGGCGCCGACCTGAAGGAGACCGCCGCCGCGTACGCCAGCGGGTCGGTGCCGGCCGGGATGCTGGGCGACGTGCTGGTCGCGGTGCGGGAGTGCCCGAAGCCGGTGCTCGCGAGGGTGGCCGGGCCGGCGCGGGCCGGCGGGCTGGGCCTGATCGCCGCCGCGGACCTGGCGGTCTGCGCCGAGGAGGCCACGTTCGCCTTCACCGAGGTCCGGATCGGGGTGATCCCCGCGGTGATCTCAGCGACCGTGCTGCCGCGGCTGCACCCCCGGGCCGCCGCCGAGCTGTACCTGACCGGCGACACCTTCGACGGCCGGCGGGCCGCCGAGATCGGCCTGGTCACCGCGGCCGTGCCGGCGGACGGGCTGGACGCCGCGGTGGAGCGCTACTGCGCCTCGCTCGTGAAGGGCGCCCCGAAGGCCCTCGCCGGGGCCAAGGAGCTGCTGCGGCGGCCGGCCGCCACCGACCTGCGGGCCGAGATCGCCGAGTTGGCGACCCTCTCGACCGGGTACTTCCTCTCCGAGGAGGGCCGGGAGGGCGTACTCGCGTTCCGGGAGAAGCGGCCCGCGGCCTGGGTGCCCGCCGGAGACTGAGGTCGGGGCCCCCGGAAGCGGCGCGTGCCGGGGCGGTGACGCAGCGGGAGCCGTCCGGTCGGCCGACCCGGACACGGGAGTGAACGACGTACGCTTGGCGGGCTGTCGGGACAGGGGGTGCGGGTGCGAGCGCGAGCGGCGATCGTGGCATCGGGTGTGGTGGTGGCGGTGCTGGCCCTGCTCGGCGTGTGGTTCGTCGCGAAGCAGTTCGGGCACCACCTGCGGCTGCCGACGGCGAGCCGGACCTGCACCGTCCAGGCCGACGGCGAGGTCGTGCTCAGCGCCGACCAGATGGCCAACGCGGCCACCATCGCGGCGATCGGCGTGCAGCGCAAGATGCCTGAGCGGGCCGTGGTCGTGGCGCTGGCGACGGCCTACCAGGAGTCACACCTGCGCAACATCGCGCATGGCGACCGGGACTCGCTCGGCCTGTTCCAGCAGCGCCCGAGCCAGGGCTGGGGCACCCCCGAGGAGATCCGCGACCCGCGCTACGCGGCGACGAAGTTCTACGCCGCGCTGAAGAAGGTCAAGGGCTGGGAGAAGCTGCGGGTCACCGAGGCCGCCCAGCGGGTGCAGCGGTCGGCCTACCCCGAGGCGTACGAGAAGTGGGCGGACGAGTCGCAGGTGCTCACCCGGGCCCTGCTCGGCAACGCGACCGGGGCGGTGGCGTGCACGGTCGGCCCGACGCCGACGATGCGCGGCCCGGCCGCCGCCAGCGCCCTGATGCAGAGCCTGGCCCTGGACTGGGGTCTCCCGGAGCTGAACTCGGGCACCGACCTGACCGGGCTGACCGTGCCGGCCGCCGACACCCGCAACGGCTGGCGGTACGCCCACTGGCTGGTCTCCCACGCCGACGACCACGGGGTGAAGCGGGTCCGCTTCGGCGGCCTGGAGTGGACGGCCGAGCAGGGCACCTGGGCCCGGGTGAAGGGCGATCCCGCGACCCAGGTGCTGGCCGAGGTCTTCGCCGCGGCCTGACCCGTCGGTCAGGCGACCCGCCCCAGCCGGCGGCGCACCTTCGCCTGCAGCGACTCCGGCAGGTCCGGCACGTCGAGCAGGCGCGGCAGCAGCTCCGGCTCCAGCGTGGTCGCCCGGAACACCTCGCCGATCGTCACACCGTGCGCCGGCCGGTCGACCACCTCGACGGGATCGCCCGCGCCCACGTCGCCCTCGCGCAGCACCCGCAGGTACGCCCCGGGCGCCCGGTGCTCGGTGAACCGCTTGATCAGGTCGGGCATGCCCCAGAAGCCGGCGAAGGTGCGGCACGGCGTACGTGGCTTGGTGACCTGGAGGACGGCGGAGCCCACCGCCCAGCACTCGCCGATCACGGCGCCGGTGACGTCCACCGCCCAGGTGGTGAGGTTCTCGCCGAAGGCGCCCGGCCGCAGCGCCCGGCCCAGCTCGCCGGCCCACCAGCCGGCGTCCTCCTCGGCGTACGCGTAGACCGCCTGGTCGGGGCCGCCGTGGTGGGCCCGCTCGCCGATGAAGTCACCGGTGACCCCGCCGAACCGGATCGCCACCCGGCCGTCGACCGGCCGCTTGTCGATGCCGCTGCGGCCGCTCGGGTCGCCCGCCCATGCCGCCTCGGTCACCCCGCCGATGTTCACCGCCGCCAGCCTGCCCGTCATGGCGGTCAGCCTAGGGGCCGCCACCGGGCGCCGGGAAACGGGTTCCGCCCGGCGCCGGGTGGACCGCTCAGCCCTTGACCGCCCCGGCGACCAGGCCGGAGACCATCCGGCGCTGGACCAGCAGGAAGAAGACGACCACCGGCAGCGTGAACAGCGTCGAGGCGGCCATCACCGAGCCCCAGGCGGTGTCGTCCCGCCCGAAGAAGAACGTCATGGCCACCGGAAGCGTGTACTTGTGCTGGTCGTTGATGAAGGTCAACGCGAAGATCAGCTCGTTCCAGGCGGTGATGAAGGAGAAGATGCTGGTGGCCACCAGGCCGGGGGCGACCAGCGGGAAGAGCACCTTGCGGAAGGTCTGGGCCCGGCTGGCCCCGTCGATCGCCGCCGCCTCCTCCAGTTCCTTGGGCACCGCGGCCACGAAGCCGCGCAGCATCCAGACCGCGAACGGCAGCGAGAAGCCGAGGTAGGTCAGGATCAGGCTGGGCAGGGTGTTGTAGAGCCCGAGCCGCTGGATCATCAGGAACAGCGGGATGACCAGCGCCTCCAGCGGGATCATCTGCACCACCAGCAGCAGGATCAGGAAGGTGGTGCGCAGCTTGAAGCGGAACCGGGCCACCGCCGTCGCGGCGAGCAGCGCGACCAGTCCGCTCAGCAGCACGGTGGCCACCGCGACCAGCGCGCTGTTGAGGAAGAAGTCCGTGAAGGTCACGCCCGGGATCAGGTTGCCGGTGAGGATCTCCCGGTAGTGCTCCAGGGTCGGCTCCGCCGGCACGGGGCGCGGCGTGGCCGAGAAGATCTCCTTGTTGGGCTTCAGCGAGGTGGCGACCATCCAGTAGACCGGGAAGGCCGCGAAGAGCGCGACCAGCAGGCCGGCCCCGTTGAGGGCGATCTTCTTCACGACTCGTCCTCCTGCCGGAGCACCATACGGACGTACACGCCGGTCACCACCAGCAGGATCAGGGTGAGGATGACGGCGATCGCGGAGCCCAGGCCGTACTTCGGCGGCGGCGAGAACGCCTCCGCGTACGAGTAGATCGACAGCATGAACGTCGACCGGTCCTGGGTGCCGCCGGCCAGCACGAACTGCTGGGTGAAGACCTTGAAGTCCCAGATCGTGGAGAGCACCACGAGGATGCCGAAGACCGGCCGCAGCATCGGGAAGGTCACCGACCAGAAGACCCGCCACGGGCCGGCGCCGTCCACCCGGGCGGCCTCCTGGAGCTCGCTCGGCACGCTTTTCAGCCCGGCCAGCACGCTGACCGCGATGAACGGGAACGAGTGCCAGACCACCACGAGGGTCAGGATGCCGAAGAACAGCAGCGGATCGTTGAACCAGCCGTAGCCGGTCCAGTCGCTACGCCCGAACACGGCCGTGGAGAGCCCGTCCGGAAGCTTGTTGAACAGCCAGGTCACCAGGCCGCTGGTGTCGTCGAAGATCCACTTCCAGACGATGGTGCCGGTCAGCGCCGGGGTGGCCCAGGCCAGCATCACGCAGCTCGCCACGAACGTGGCCATCTTCTTGCCGAGCTTGTTGAGCAGCAGCCCGACCAGGGTGCCGAGGATCATCGTGAGCACCACGTTGGCCACGGCGAAGAGCACGGTGTTGCGCAGCACCGTCCGGAAGAACGGGTCGCCGAGGATCTGCGCGTAGTTGGCCAGGCCCACCCACGGCCACTCGCGGTCCCCCCGCAGCTGCCGGACGCTGTCCAGCTTGTAGAAGGACATCATCACGACCTGGCCGAGCGGCCAGAGCAGCAGCACCGCGATGATCGCCAGGCAGGGCAGGAGCAACAGGTACGGGAGGCGGTCCACACGGCGGCGCCGCCGCGCGGGGGTCTCCCGCGCGACGGCTTCGCCGGTGGCCTCGGTCAGCGTGGTCACTTGGCGTTGAGGATGCTTTCCATCTCGGTGGCCGCGTCGGCGGTGGCCTTCTCGACCGTCTTCTGGCCCTTGATGACCGAGCTGTTCATGGCCTGGGTCACCGTCTTGGTCCGGCTCACCTCCACCCACTTCGGGGTGAGCGGGGTCAGCTTGGTGTTCTGCATGGCGGTGGCGAACGCCGCCATCACCTTGTCGTTGGCGTAGTTGCCGCCGCTGACCAGGTCCTTGTAGACCGGGAAGAAGCCGAGGCTGCTGGCGAACTCCTGGTCCTTCTGCTTGCTCAGCAGCACGGTCAGGTAGTCCCAGGCGAGAGCCTGCCGCTTGCTGTCCTTCCAGAGGGCGATGTCGGAACCGCCGGCGAAGGCCGGCGCGGCCTTGCCGTCCGGACCGGGGATGGGGAACGTGCCCCACACCTTCTCGATGTCCGGGTTGTCCTTCTTCATCGCGCCGCCCTGCCAGCTACCGGCGAACGCCATGGCGGCCTTGCCGGTCGCGAACTGGGTGCGGGCGTCGACCTCGTTCCAGGCGGCGGCGGCCGGCGGGGCCACCTTGTGCACGGTCACCAGGTCGGTCCAGAACTTGACGGCCTTCTGCGCCTCCGGCGTGTTGTAGCCGGACTTCCAGCTGTCGCCGTCCTTGGTGGCGATCTCCGCGCCGGCCGCCCAGAGGAACGAGTAGAACGGCAGCTCGGAGTTGCCGGGCAGGGCGATGCCGTAGGTGCCCGGCTTCTTGGCCTGGACGGTCTTCGCGGCGGTGACCAGCTCGTCCCAGGTGGTCGGCGGCTTCACGCCCGCCTCGGCGAACCAGTCGGTGCGGTAGTAGATGGCGCGCACGCCGGCGTACCACGGGACGCCGTACTGCTTGCCGTCGAGCTGGGCGTTCTTCACCAGGTCGGGAAGGATGTCCTTGCCCTCGGACCAGCCGTTGAACTTCTCCGTGACGTCGGCGAGGGCCTCCTGCGCCGCCCAGCCCTGGGTCTCGGTGTTGCCCAGCTCGGTGACGTCCGGGCCCTCCCCGCCGGCGAGGGCGGCCTGGAACTTCTTCGGCGCCTCGAGCCAGGGGATGTACTGCACCACGACGTCGGTCTCGGGGTGCTTCTTCTTGAACTCCGCCTCGACGCCGTCGAGGAACTTGGTCTGGGCGTCGCCGCCCTCACCCATCATCCAGACCGTCAGCTTGCTGTTGTCCGCGGCCTTGTCGTCGTCGCCGGAGCCACCGCACCCGGACAGCACCATCGCGGCCGAGGCCACGATGGCGGTGACCGGGGCCAGCCGCTTCCACCTGTTCACGCCATATCTCCCTCGGGGCCGTTTGGCACTAACCTTCTCCGCCGCACCTTAGTAGGAAAATTTCCTTTACAACAGGGGGTAGTCGCGGCGGGCGGCCGTGGCGACCGTACAACAGCCGAAGGCCCGGACGGCAGGGGTGCCGTCCGGGCAGCTCAGGGAGATGGAAGCGGGCGCCCGACCGGTCGGTCGGGCGCCCGCTGCAGCGTTTCGGTGCCGGGGGTCAGTAGCGCGAGACGCCGCGGCGGCGACCCACACCGGCCACCAGCGCCACGCCGATGGCGGCGAACAGGACCTGCAGCAGCAGCTCCCGCCAGTCGATGCCGGCGGTGTCGGCGAAGCCCGAGGCCCGGGCGACGATCGTGCCCAGCAGCGCGGCGCCGACGCCGATCAGCATGTGCAGCCACATCGGCATGTTCTGGCGGCCCGGGACGACCAGGCGGCCCAGAGCGCCGACGATCAGACCAACGATGAGCGCGGTGATGATGCCCCAAACGGTGAGCTCCACGGTCGCCCTCCTTCTCTTGAATGAGTCACACGATGTCGTGTGGTTCCTGTCGTGACCGCTAAGTTCCCGACCCGCCGAAAATCCAAACCGACTCCGGTGACGAATTACGCGCAACGGCTCTGAGCTGGGCTTTCTTTGCCTTATTCGGGCGCACGGAAAGCGGCCGTCCGACCATTGGCAGCCTGACCGCGTTCAATGCGCAAACGCCAGCGGGCGCCCGACCGGCCGGTCGGGCGCCCGCTGAGGCGCGTGGCGAGGTGCGTCAGTAGCGCGAGACGCTGCGGCGGCGACCCACGCCGGCCACCAGGGCCACGGCGATGGCGGCCAGCACGACCTGGACCAGCAGCTCCATCCAGTCGATACCGGCGGTCTCGGTGGCGATGCCCATGGCGCGGGCCAGGACGGTGCCCAGCAGCGCGGCGCCGACGCCGATCAGCATGTGCAGCCAAATCGGCATGTTCTGGCGGCCCGGAACGACCAGGCGGCCCAGCGCGCCGACGATCAGACCAACGACGAGCGCGGTGATGATGCCCCAGACGGTGAGATCCACGGTCCTTCTCCTTCTAAGAAGTTTCACACGGTCTGTGTGGTTCCTGTCGTGACCGGTAAGTGCCCGACCCGCCGAAAACCCAAACCGCCCCACTTCCCGCGCCGCCCGCCGGGCACGCGCCCGCCCGCCGGTGATCACGCAGGTGGGAGCGGTTCCGGCCGGCGAGGAAAAATCTTCATCGGGTACGCGAAACGGCCGGCACCCCGGGCGAGCGGGACACCGGCCGTTCCGACCGACTGGGGCTACTTCTTACCGGGGGCCTTGCCGTCGCCGGAGTCGGAGGAGAGCGCGGCGATGAAGGCCTCCTGGGGGACCTCCACCCGGCCCACCATCTTCATCCGCTTCTTGCCCTCCTTCTGCTTCTCCAGCAGCTTGCGCTTCCGGCTGATGTCACCGCCGTAGCACTTGGCGAGCACGTCCTTGCGGATGGCGCGGATCGTCTCCCGGGCGATCACCCGGCTGCCGATGGCGGCCTGGATCGGCACCTCGAACTGCTGGCGTGGGATCAGTGTGCGCAGCTTCGCCGCGATCGTCGTGCCGTAGGTGTAGGCCTTGTCCTTGTGCACGATCGCGCTGAACGCGTCCACCGGCTCGCCGTGCAGCAGGATGTCGACCTTCACGAGGTCGGACGCCTGCTCGCCGGACGGCTCGTAGTCCAGTGAGGCGTAGCCCTTGGTGCGGCTCTTGAGCTGGTCGAAGAAGTCGAAGATGATCTCGGCCAGCGGCAGCGTGTACCGCAGCTCCACCCGGTCGGCGGAGAGGTAGTCCATGCCGAGCAGGCTGCCCCGCCGGCCCTGGCACAGCTCCATCACCGCGCCTACGTAGTCGTTCGGGGTGAGCACGGTGGCCCGCACCGTCGGCTCGTACACCTCGGCGATCTTGCCGGTCGGGTACTCGCTCGGGTTGGTCACCACGATCTCCTGGCCGTCCTCCTGGATGGCCCGGTAGACCACGTTCGGCGCCGTGGAGATGAGGTCGAGGTTGAACTCGCGCTCCAGCCGCTCCCGGATGATCTCCAGGTGCAGCAGGCCGAGGAAGCCGCAGCGGAAGCCGAAGCCGAGCGCGCCCGACGTCTCCGGCTCGTAGACCAGGGCGGCGTCGTTCAGCTTGAGCTTGTCCAGCGCCTCGCGGAGGTTGGGGTAGTCGGACCCGTCGATCGGGTAGAGGCCCGAGTAGACCATCGGCTTCGGGTCCTTGTAGCCGCCGAGCGCCTCCTTGGCCGGGTTGGCGTTGATGGTGACCGTATCGCCGACCCGGGACTGGCGGACGTCCTTCACGCCGGTGATCAGGTAGCCCACCTCGCCGACGCCGAGCGCGTCGGCCTTGACCATCTCCGGGGAGATGACGCCGATCTCCAGCAGCTCGTGGACGGCGCCGGTGGACATCATCTTGATCCGGTCCCGCGCGCTGATCTTCCCGTCGACGACCCGGACGTAGGTGACCACGCCGCGGTAGACGTCGTAGACCGAGTCGAAGATCATGGCGCGGGCGGGGGCGTCGGCCTTGCCCACGGGCGGCACGAACTGCCGGACGATCTCGTCGAGCAGGTGCGGCACGCCCTCACCGGTCTTGCCGGAGACCTTGATGCAGTCCGCCGGGTCACCGCCGATCAGGTGGGCCAGCTCCTCGGCGTACTTCTCCGGCTGGGCGGCCGGCAGGTCGATCTTGTTGAGCACCGGGATGATGTGCAGGTCGTTCTCGAGCGCCAGGTAGAGGTTGGCCAGCGTCTGCGCCTCGATGCCCTGGGCGGCGTCGACCAGCAGGATGGCGCCCTCGCAGGCCGCCAGGGACCGGGACACCTCGTAGGTGAAGTCGACGTGGCCCGGGGTGTCGATCATGTTGAGGACGGCGGTCTCGCCGGCCCGGTCGCCCTCGCGGATCGTCCACGGCATCCGCACGGCCTGGCTCTTGATGGTGATGCCGCGCTCGCGCTCGATGTCCATCCGGTCGAGGTACTGGGCGCGCATCTGCCGAGGGTCGACCACGCCGGTGAGCTGCAGCATCCGGTCGGCCAGGGTCGACTTCCCGTGGTCGATGTGAGCGATGATGCAGAAGTTCCTGATGCGCGCCGGGTCGGTGGCACCAGGAGCGTTCGCGCCGGGATCGAGCGTCGGTGGCACAGCGGTCCGTTCTGGTCGGCTGACGTGAGCGGGCCGGCGCGCCGCCGGCCCCCTCTATGCTCCCACGTCGCCCGGGGCGCGCCGGTGCTCCCCCGGCACTCCTCCGGTCACTCCTCGGGCGGCTCGACGAAGAGGGCGGCGAGCTTCGGCAGGCGCCGCCGTGCCTCGTCCTCGTCGTCGAAGTCCCAGAAGTCGTTCAGATCCGGCGCCCGGACCGGGTCCCGGTCCGCCGGCAACTCGGCCGCGGTGGCCTTCCGGTAGGCCTCCCAGGGCACCGCCAGCATGTCCTCGCACTCGAACTCCTCGCCGCTGAGGGCGGCGGCCCGCACCTGCGGCAGCTCCGCGAGGGAATCCGGGTCGCCGACCGCCCGGGCGAACACCGCCCGGCCCTGCGTCATGAGCCAGCCCCGGAAGTATTCGAAGCCGTCGTCCGAGGCGCCCCCGTTGATCAGGTAGGCCGCGCCCCAGAGGTCGACCTTGTAGGAGGCGGCGAGCACCCGCTGCTGGTGGTGGGCGTACCCGACGATCTCCTCCGGGTCCCGCTCGGCGAGCAGGGCGACCGCGCGGGCGGCGACCGCCGCGGCCTCGCCCCCGCCCCCGGCCCGGGCGCTGTCGATCAACTGCCAGAACTCGTCGGTCCTCATGGCCTCGCAGTCTGGCAGAGCACACCGACGTCCCGGTGCGGCAGCATGGGCGGGTGCGCGCGATTTCCCTGCCCCCAGTGCCGTACGAGGCGACAGCCGACCGCCGGCGTGGGCCGAGCTGCCGGCCGGGCTGCGCGACGCGCTGGCCGACCGGCTCGGCGGCGCCCCGGTGACGGTCCGCCCGGCCGGGGCGGGCTTCACCCGCGGCTTCGCCGCCGTGCTCCACGGCTCGGCCGGCGAGCCGGTGTTCGTGAAGGGGGCGGCCCTGGCCGAGCAGCGGCACCTGGTCGACTGGTACGCCCACGAGGCCGCCGTCCTGGCCCATCTCCCCGCCGGCCTGCCGGTCCCCCGCCCGCGCTGGGCGCTCACCCAGGCCGGCTGGTACGCGCTCGCCCTGGACGCGGTCGACGGGCACACGCCCCGGCTGCCCTGGGACGCGGCCGAGCTGGACGCCGCCCTCACCGCGTACGCCCAGGTGGCGGCCGCGCTCGCCGCGCCGCCCGCGGAGCTCGCCGCGCTCGGGCTCCCGCGCCTCGCCGACCTGGCCCGGGACGACATCCTCTGGTGGGGCGAGGTGGTCGCCGGCCGCGAACCGGCGCCGGCGCTGCCGCCCTGGGCCCCGCTGCCCGAGCTGGCCGCGCTGGAGTCCCGTCTCCCCGGCTACGCCGCCGCCGCGCCCGGCCTGGCCCACTGCGACCTGCGGGTGGACAACCTGCTGCTGGACGCCGTCGGCCGGGCCTGGATCTGCGACTGGAACTGGCTCTGCCACGGGCCGGCCTGGTTCGACCTGGTGACCCTGCTGATCACCGGGTACGCCAGCGGCCTCGACGCGGACGCGGCCTTCGCCGGCCACCCGGCCGCGGCGGGCGCCCCCGCCGACGCACTGGACGTGACCCTCGCCGCACTCTCCGGCTACTTCCTCACCGGCGCCGCCGCGGTCCCGTCCACCGCCTCCCCGCACCTCCGGGCGCACCAGCGCTGGAGCGGCGAACAGGCCCTGGCCTGGCTCGCCACCCGCCAGGGCTGGGCGTGATCCCGCCCTGGCCCGCCCGGGGCGACCGAGGCGTTTTGGCTCGTCCAGGGGTGACCTGGTAACCTGGCTTTTCGCGCGGCGATGACGCATGCTCGTCGTGCGCGAATGCAGACCAACCCGAGCTATCAAGACGAGGCTGTCGCGTGGCGAACATCAAGTCCCAGATCAAGCGCAACCGGCAGAACGAGAAGCGCCGGCTGCGTAACAAGTCGGTCAAGTCGTCGCTGAAGACCGCCGTTCGGAAGTTCCACGAGGCTGCCGAGGCGGGCGACACCGAGAAGGCCACCACCCTGATGCGTGAGGCCACCCGCAAGCTGGACAAGGCTGCCAGCAAGGGTGTCATCCACGCCAACCAGGCGGCCAACCGGAAGTCGGCGATCGCCAAGCGCGTCGCCTCGTTCTCGGCCTGACGAGCGCCTCAGACCTGACCGGAAGCCCCGGGGGTACGCCCCGGGGCTTCCGGCTGTCTGCGTTCTCCGGCGCCCGCTCCTGCGGCGGCCCACTCCCGCGGTCAGTGGCGGCCCACTCCCGCGGTCAGCGGTAGGGGTCGGGCCGGATCGGGGCCGACGGGCGTCCGACCTGCCCGGACGGGTCGACGGGGCGGGCCGCCCGCAGCGTCGGGTCGCCGGCCAGCGTCACCCCGCCCGGCAGCGCCCGGGCCGTGGACGGCACGCTGGCCCGGCCGACCACCGGCTCCATCTGCCGGCGGAAGCGGTCCCGCTCCTGCTCCGGCACCTGCGCCGCGCTGCGGATCACGATCTCGGCGACCATGTCGTTCAGCTTCACCATGGCCGCCACCGCCGCCGGCAGCAGCAGCACCGCCCACCAGGTCACCAGCTCGGCGAGGGCGAGCAGCACGGCCAGCGCCACGGCGCCCTCGAAGAAGAGGAAGCAGAGCACCCCGCCGGGGTTGACGAAACGCAGTCCGAGGACCCGGGCGTAGAGCGGCCGGTAGCGCTCCTCGCCCGTGGGGACCGTCGACCACGTTCGGGTCACCGGCCGCCACCCTGCCGCGCCGCGGCCACGGAGAACACGGCCCGCTCCAGCGCGTACGCCCGGTCGTCGGCGCCGCCCTTGACCGCGGCGTTGCACTCGGCGGTCGCCCGCATGGCCTCCACCAGACCCTCCGGCGTCCAGCCCCGGCCCTGCCGCTGGGCCCGCTCGATCTTCCACGCCGGCATGCCCAGGCTGCTGGCCAGCTGGTAGGGGCTGCCCCGCCCGGCCGACGCGACCCGGGCCACGGTCCGCACCCCGTCGGCGAGCGCGTCGGCGATCGGCACCGGGTCGACACCGACGTGCAGGGCCCAGCGCAGCGCCTCCAGCGCCCCCGGAACGTCGCCGACCATCGTCGCGTCGGCCACGGTGAAGCCGGACACCTCCACCCGCCCCCGGTAGTAGCGGGACACCGTGTCCGCCCCGATCCGCCCGTCGGTGTCGGCCACGAGCTGCGAGCAGGCGGCGGCCAGCTCCCGCAGGTCGGTGCCGACCGCCGCGATCAGCGTCTCGGCCGCGTCCTCCGTGCACTTCCCGCCGAGGCGGCGGATCTCGTCCCGGACGAAGGCGACCCGCTCCCGGTGGCCCTTGAGCTTCGCCGCCGGTACCACCGTGGCGCCCGCCGCCCGCAGACCGTCGGCGAACGCCTTGCCCTTGGCCGCGCCCAGGTGCAGCACCACGAGCTGCACGTCCGGGTCCGGGTTCTTCGCGTAGCCCAGCAGGGCGGTGACCAGGTCCTTGCGGGCGTCCTGGCCGGCGCGGAGCACGAGCACCCGCCGCCCGCCGAACAGCGACGGGCTGAGCATCTCGGCGATCTCCCCGACCATCAGCGAGCCCGCCTGGTACTCCCGGACGTCCACGTCGGGGTCGACGCTGCGGGCCCGGGCGACGGCTTCGGAGACGGCTCGCGTGGCGAGCAGCTCCTCGTCGCCGAGAACGAGCAGAATAGGGGGCAGGCTGGCGGGGGTCACGCCGCCCATATTCGCACGGCCCCCGACCGGATCGTGCCTGCTCATCGAGGACTGTGACGCCGCAGCCCGCAGTCAGCGCAAATCCCGACATTCGCGCCGATCTACCAACTATCCCAACAAGCCCCCTCGATCGCCGGGGCGCCGTCCGAACCGCTCTCACCGCCGCCGCCCCGGGCCGGTCCCGCGGGCCACCACGGCCAGCCCGGCGCCGCTGCGGACGGCGGCGACATCGCCGTCGGTGTCGGTGCGCAGCACCCGGGCGCCCGCCCGGGTCAGCCGCGCCAGCAGACCCGGGTTGGGATGCCCGTAGTCGTTGTCGGCGCCGACGCAGACCAGCGCGACCGCCGGGCGGACCGCGGCGAGGAACTCCGGATCCTGGTACGCCGACCCGTGGTGGGCGACCTTCAGCACGTCGGCCCGGATGACGGCGGCCGGCACCGTTTCCAGCAACGCCCGCTGCTCCTCGGTCTCGGCGTCGCCGGGCAGCAGGATCCGCACCCCGCCCACCGTGGCGGCCAGCACCAGCGAGTTGTTGTTCGGGTCCGACCGGCTGCCGCGCAGCGGGTACGGCGGCCCGATGGCGACCAGCTCCACCGCCCCGGCCCGCCAGCGCCAGCCGGCCGGCACCGGCGCCAGCACGCTCCCGCCCCGGCGCGCCGCGTCGCGTACCTGGGCGACACCGTAGGGCGGCTCGGACCACTGCGGGGTCGCCACCGCCGCCACCCGCCGGCCCCGGAACACCCCGGCGATCCCGCCCACATGGTCGACGTGGAAGTGGCTGACCACCAGCAGGGACACCTCGCGTACGCCGAGCCGGCGCAGGCACCCGTCCACGCCGGACGGATCCGGACCGGCGTCGACCACCACCGCCCGGCCGGCCGCGACCGGCAGCACCACTGCGTCCCCCTGCCCCACCGCGCACGCCACGACCACCCAGCCCCGTGGTGGCCAACCGGCCGCGAGCAGCCGGACGGGCAGCGTGCCGAGCACCACCGCGACCACGACGACGGTGACCAGCCGTCGGATGACCGGCCGCCGCACGGCCACGAGCAGCGCCACGCTGACGGCAGCCAGCAGCAGGGCGCCGGTCACCCCGCCCGGCCAGGGCAGCGTCCCGGCGGGCAGCCGGGCACCCTGCGCGGCCACCGCCACGAGCCAGCGGGCCGGCCAGCTCGCCAGCCAGGCGGCGAACTCGGCACCGGCCGGCCAGACCGGCGACAGCACCGCCGCCGTCACGCCCAGCACGGTGGCGGGTGCGACCACCGGCACGGCCAGCAGGTTCGCCGGCACCGCGACCAGGCTCACCGTCCCCGAGATACCGGCGATCACCGGGCCGCAGGCGAGCTGCGCGGCAGCCGGAACCGCGAGCGCCTCAGCCAACCCGGGCGGTACGCCCCGCCGGCGCAGCGCGTCCCGCCAGCCGGGGGCGAGCAGCAGCAACCCGCCGGTGGCACAGACCGACAGCGCGAACCCCGGGTCCCCGGCCAGCTCCGGGTCGACCAGCACCAGCACGGTCACCGCGGCGGCCAGGGCGGGCAGCGCGGCCCGGGACCGCCCGGTGGCGAGCGCGGCCAACCCGATCGCCCCCATGGCGGCGGCCCGGACCACGCTGGGCGAGGGCCGCACCAGGATCACGAACCCGACCAGGGCCAGTACGCACAGCGCGGCGGCCGTCCGCGGACCGGCCCGCGCCCAACGGGCGAGCAGCAGCACCGCCCCGACGACGATGGCCACGTTGGACCCCGACACGGCGTTGAGATGCGTCATGCCGGTGGCCCGGAAGTCCTCCTCCACCTCGGGCGGCAGCCGGCTGGTGTCCCCCACCACGAGGCCGGGCAGCAGGCCACCCGGCTCGTCGGGCAGCGGCGCGCACGCCCGTTGCAGCCCGGCTCGCAGCGCGCCGGCCGCCCGTTGCGGCCACGGGGCCGGACCGTGCCGCGCCGGTGGCCCGGTGGCCGAGAGCACGGCGGCCGTGAGGTCCCCGCCCCGCGGGGCCGACAGCCGACCCCGGGCCGTCGCCCGCTGTCCCGGCAGCAGCGCGCGCCACGCCGGATCGGTCGCCAGAACCAGGCCGCGGACCGTGCCGGTGACCTGCCGGCCGGCGGGGTCGGTGAGGCGGATCAGGTCGGCGCGGACCAGCAGGGTGGCCGGGCGGCCGGCCACGCCCCGGATCGGACGGGGGTCGTCGCGCAGCACCAGGTCGGCGGTGACCAGGGCCCGTTCGGCGAGGAGCGCCCGCACCGGGCCGGCGTCGCGGACCGCGACGCGGGCGGCGGTGGCGGTCGCGCCGCAGACCACCCCGAGCAGCACGGCGACCGCGATCCAGCCGTAGCGGCGGACCGGGGCGGCCGGGCGGCCCAGCAGGCCGCACAGGTGAGCGCCGGTGAGAAGCGCCAGGCCGGCGGCGACGGCGGCCAGCGTGGCGCCGGCCGTCGCGGTGGTGTGCAGGCCGGCCAGCGCGGCGAGCCAGGCGGCCACGGCCAGCCCGGCCAGCCGCAGGTCGGGCACTCCCCCGCCGGTCTCGCTGTCGTCGACATCGCGGGCCGGCTCGCCGGTGTTCACACCGTCACCAGGTCCTTGAGCTGCTCGTAGCGGGCGTCGCCGATGCCGTCGACCTGGCGCAGGTCGGAGACCGACCGGAAGCCGCCGTGCTGCTCGCGGTGGTCGAGGATCCGCTGCGCGAGCACCGGACCCACCCCGGGCAGGGCGTCGAGCTGGGCCAGGGTGGCCGTGTTCAGGTTGACCGGGCCGCCTCCCGGCGCGGCGCCACCGGCCGCAGGTCCGCCACCGCCGGTCGCCGGCCCGGCGGGGGCGGCCTGGCCGGGCGCGGCGGTGACGCCGACGAGGATCAGCTCGCCGTCGGTGACCTTGCGGGCCGGGTTGAGCAGGGCGACGTCGACGCCGGGCAGGGCCCCGCCGGCCGCCTCGATGGCGTCGGCGACCCGCGCACCGGCCGGGAGGCGGACGAGGCCGGGCCGACGGACCTTGCCCCCCAGCGCGACGACCACCTGACCGGTGGAGCCGGTGGGCGCGGGCTCGGAGGTCTCCGGTGCGCTGACGGCGGCGACCGGGCGGACCGGCTCGGCGTGCGGCCGCGAGCGCCAGGCCCAGAGCCCGGCGACCAGGACCACCACGGCGGCCACCACGGCGAGGGCCCGCACGCCGCGCCGGCCGGGATCGAAGGCGCCCGGACCGGGCAGCCGGGACGCCAGCGAACGCGGCCTCCCACCCGGATCGTCGGCCGCGGTCGCTGGCGTGTCGTCGGTCGGGCTCGCCGACGGCCACCTCTCGCCGGCTCCGGTTTCCGGGTCCAGCCGATCCGGCGCCGGCGCGGAGCCGGAGGCGCGCCCTGGCACCGGACCCCGGAACCCGGGCCGGGATGGCGAACCAGGAAAGGAGGCCGGCCCGGGCCACGGCAGGTCCGGGTCGGGTTCCCCATCTGGCCGGAGGGCCGCCGGCATCGGGGCGCTCCCGGGCGAGGCGAGAGCGTCGACCGGCTCGAAGAGCCGGGACAACCGCCGCCGTACCGTCGTCTCCTCGTCGTCTGGCACGGTGGGAAGCTACGGCCGAGCAGGGCGGCCGGGCCGGACCGCAGAGCCCTCCTGTGGACGGCGAGCCGCCCTGTGGACGGCCCGCTGATCATCGGCCGACTGTGCTAGCGCGCCGGTGACAGCTCCCGATCGGTGGCGTGTGGCGTCGGTACCGCGCCGTCAGCGGGCCGGGGACAGTTCCCGGGCGAAGCGGCGTACGGCGTCGGTGACCGCTGCCGGAGCGTCGAAGTTGGCGAGGTGCCCGGCGCCCGGGATCAACTCGATCCGGGTGCCGGGACGGGCCCGGGCGAACTCCCGCTCCCCCGAGCGGAACAGCCGGTCCCGCTCCCCGTTGAGGATGCGCACCGGGGCTCGCACCGCCGCCAGGCTCGACGCGTCGAACCGGCCCATGAGGTCGCGCCAGGCGACCGGGAGGGTGTGGAAGGCGTACCCGTCGGCGATGGTGGCGTCGACCACCTCGGGCGGGTAGAGCCGGCGCAGCAGCCGGTCGTTCCAGCGGGTGAGCCGGGCGGCCGGCAGGCGGGCGATCAGCGACGCCAGCAACCGGTACGGCACGGTCTGCGGGCCGGTGGTGGCCAGGCTGGCGCCCATCAGCACGAGCCCGGCCAGCAGGTCCGGGTGCCGGCGGGCGAAGTGCAGCGAGGCGTACCCGCCGAGGGAGTGCCCCACCACCAGGGCCGGGCCGGCGTCGAGGTCGCCGACCGCCTCGGCCACGATGTCGGCGGCCCGGTCGAGGTTCCAGGGTTCGGCCGTGCGGTGGCCGTGTCCGGGCAGGTCGACGGCCGCGACCGGGAAGTCGGCGGCGAGGGCGGGCAGTTGCGGCTGCCACTGGCCGCGGGCGAAGCGGGTGCCGTGCACGAGGACGATCGCGGGACGAGCCACAGTGCTCAGTCTGCCTCCCGGCCCGGGCCCGGCACCGCCAGCCCCCGTGCCGTCTACCGTGCTTCCGGGTCCAGGCCGAGTGCCGCGCGACCCCGTGCCGTCTACCGCGCCTCCGGGTCCAGGCCGAGTGCCGCGCGGCCCCCGTCGACCGGCAGGGTCACGCCGTTGACGAAGGACGCTCCGGCCGACAGCAGGAAGGCGACCACCTGCGCGACCTCCCCGGCACGCCCGATCCGGCCCATCGGGTGCAGGCGGGCCAGTTCCGCCTCGACCCGGTCCGCCTCGCCGGGGTCGAGGCCGGCCAGGAACGCGGCGTGCCGCTCGGTGTGCACCGAACCGAGCGCGACCGCGTTGGTGCGGATCCCCCGGCCGCCGTAGTCCACCGCGAGAGCCCGGGTCAGCCCCTCGACGGCGGCCTTGGCGGTGGCGTACGGCAGGGCGCCCGGCACGGCACGGCGGGCCTGGTGGGAGGAGACGTTGACGATGGCGCCGCCGGTGCCGGCGGCCAGGAACCGGCGTACGGCGGTGCCGGCGCCGACCACGGCGGGGCGCAGGTTGGCGGCGATCAGGTCGAACACCTCCCCCGCCGGCGCGTGGTGCAGGGCGGCGTCCCGGAACACGGCGGCGTTGTTGACCCAGCCGGCCAGCGGCGCGACCGTCTCGGCGACCTCGGCGGCCCGCCCGGCGACCTCCTCGTCGGCGGCATCGCCGGCCATCGGACGCAGCCGGTCGGCGGCCGGGTGCCCGGCCAACCAGTCCAGCGCACCCTGGTCCCGCTCGATCACGACCACGGTGCCGCCGCCGGCCACCAGCCGCTCGACGATGGCCCGCCCGACGCCGCGCCCACCGCCGGTGACCACGTAGGACAATGCGCTCATCCGAGCACCCGGGTCCCGGCGGTCTCGGCGAGTTGTCGTTCGCCACGAACGGACACTCGCCAAGATCGGAAAAACCTGGCCACCGCGGTCATGGGCGCCGGTGGATGACCACGCAGGCCAGGCCGGGCCCCGCGTGCGCGGCGACCACCGCGCCCGCCTCGGAGACGTACGTGTCGTGCAACCGGTCGCCCAGCCGCTCGGTCAGCGCCGCCAGCAACTGGTCGGCGCGCTGCGGGGCGGCGAGGTGGTGCACGGCCAGGTCGACCTCGGCGTCGCCGGCCGCCTCGACCGCCAGGTCGACGAGGCGCGCCACGCCCCGGCTGGCGGTGCGGACCTTGTCCCGCACCACGATCGCGCCGTCCGGCATGTGCATGATCGGCTTGACCGAGAGGGCCGTGCCGAGCAGCGCCTCGGCCGCGTTGATCCGGCCGCCGCGGCGCAGGAACTCCAGCGTGTCGACGTAGAAGAAGATGGTGGTCCGGTCGACGGCGTCGAGTGCCGCCTCGCGTACCCCGGACAGGTCCGCGCCCCCGGCGGCGGCCGCGGCGGCGGCGAGCACCGGGAAGCCCAGGCCCATGCCGGCGGAGCGGCTGTCGACCACCGTGACCCGGTCGTCGCCGACCTCGGCGGCGGCCAGCCGGGCCGCCTCGACGGTGCCGGAGAGTTCGGCGGAGAGGTGTACCGAGACGACGCCGTCGGCGCCGCCGGCGAGCAGTTCCCGGTAGACCTGCGCGAACTGCTCCGGCGCCGGCCGCGACGTGCTCACCGTGACCCGCCGGCCGCTGAGCATCCGGGTGGCGTCCTCCGGGAACGTCTCGACGCCCTCCAGCCCCTCGGCGCCGTTGAGGACGACGGTCAGCGGGACGACGGTGAGCTGGTGCGCGCGCACCAGTTCGGGCGGCAGGTAGGCGGTGGAGTCGGTGACGACCGCGACGGGCATGCCCGGCACGCTAGCCGATGTCACGGCGGCGCGCCGGGGCCGAACGGCTCAGACCGCGTCGGTCAGCGCGGGCTGCGTGATGAGCCCGACGTTGTGCGCGCGCAGGTGCCAGCCCCGGACGTCGTCGTGGCGCAGCTCGGTCCAGTGGCAGTTGGCCAGCGACCCGAGGCTGCGCAGCACCGTGTGGTCCCAGCCGAGCAGGTGGCCGACGCCCTGCCGGGCGCCGCCTCCGTGGGTGGTCACCACGACGGTGCCGCCGGTGGCGAGGTCCGCCGCCTCCTGGAACGCGGCGCCGAGCCGCTTGCCCAGGTCGTGGAGGCTCTCGATGCCCGCGCCGGGGTCGGGGTCGCCGGCCCGCCAGCGGGCGAACTCGTCGGGGAAGCGCTCGGCGGCCTCGGTGAGGGCGAGGCCCTGCCACTGGCCGAAGTGCCGCTCGCGCAGCCGGACGTCGGTGCGGACCGGCAGCCCGGTCAGCGCGGCGAGCGCGGCCGCGGTGTCGGCGGCCCGGCGCAGATCACTGGCGACGATGGCGTCCGGGCGCAGCGCGGCCAGCACCGGTGCGGCCGCGCGGGCCTGCTCCCGGCCGAGGTCGTTGAGCGGCACGTCGGTCTGCCCCTGGACCCGGCCGGTGGCGTTCCAGTCGGTGTTGCCGTGCCGCCAGATGATCAGGCGGGTCATTCCGCGGTGGCGGTGCCGGCGGCCGAGTCGGCGAGGTCCCGGTCGACGAACGGGATCTGCGGGCAGTCCTTCCAGAGCCGGTCGAGGGCGTAGAACTCGCGCTCCTCGGTGTGCTGCACGTGGACCACGATGTCGACGTAGTCGAGCAGCACCCAGCGACCGCCCCGCTCGCCCTCGCGGCGGACCGGCTTCGCCTTCTCCGGCAGCTCCAGCAGGCGCTCCTCGATGGCGTCGACGATGGCGAGCACCTGACGCTCGTTCGGAGCGGCGGCCAGCAGGAACGCGTCGGTGATCGCGAGCTGGTCGCCCACGTCGATGATGACGATGTCCTGCGCCTTCTTGTCGGCCGCGGCCTGGGCGGCGGCCATCGCCAGCTCGTGCGCGCGTTCGGAAACTGTCACCGTTCTCCTTCGATCAACCGTGCGACCCTCCAAGCCTCTCACACCCGGCCGGGCAGGGACTTGTGAGTTCTGGTCGATTACGCGGACAAAGGCCACATTGCGGGCGGAATCACCGCTGGTAGAGCCGCCGTTTGGCGATGTACTGCACCACACCGTCGGGCACCAGGTACCAGACCGGCTCACCCCGGGCCACCCGGGCGCGGCAGTCGGTCGAGGAGATCGCCATGGCCGGGACCTGCACGAGGCTGACCGTGTCGGCGGGCAGGTGCTTGTCGGACAGTTCGAAGCCGGGCCGGGTCACCCCGATGAAGTGGGCCAGCTCGAACATCCGGTCCACCTCCTTCCAGGACAGGATGCGCTCCAGGGCGTCGGCGCCGGTGATGAAGAAGAGCTGCACCTTCGGGCCGTACTCGTCGTGCAGGTCCTGGAGGGTGTCGACCGTGTAGGTGGGGCCGCCCCGGTCGATGTCGACCCGGCTGACCTGGAAGCGGGGGTTGGAGGCGGTGGCGATCACCGTCATGAGGTAGCGGTCCTCGGCCGAGCTGACCGGTTCGTCGGCCTTCTGCCACGGCTGCCCGGTGGGCACGAAGACCACCTCGTCCAGGCCGAACCGGTCCGCCACCTCGCTGGCGGCCACCAGGTGCCCGTGGTGGATGGGATCGAACGTGCCGCCCATGATCCCGATTCGCCGGATGTCTTCCTCCACCCCGCGATCGTAGGCCGGGGCCCTCCGGCGGTCCGGCGGGGCCGCCGGCCGTCCCACGGGCCGCGGGGGGGGGGGGGCCCCCCCCCGCGCGCGGACCCGGGGGGGGGGCGCGCGGCGGCCCCCCCGCGGCGGGGGCCCAGGGGGAGGGGGGGGGGGGGGGGTGGGTGGT
>NZ_JBEXLM010000037.1:0-59113 GCF_040609975.1 Micromonospora sp. NPDC004551
ATGGTCCAGGCCAGCAGCGAGCCGGTGGCGAGGGGGAAGGTGACCGGGTCCTCGGCGGCGCGGACGATCCGCACGCCGTCGGCGTACTCCTCCAGCGGCGCGCCCTCGGCGTGCCGGGTGACGACGGTGACCTCGTGGCCGGCGGCGGCCAGGGCGACGGAGAGCGCGTGCACGTGGCGGCCGAGGCCACCGACGAGCACCGGCGGGTACTCCCACGACAGCATGAGGATGCGCCGCGTCCGGGGCGGCACGCCGGGCTGGGGCGGGATGGTGGGGCGGGAGGTGAGGGTGGGCCGGTGGGTCCGGTCCGTCGCGGTGGCGGGCTGCGCGCCGACCCGCAGGGTGGTCACATCGATCTCCGTCCATGCATGCTGGTACGCGCCGGCGTCACTGGCGGCGTTGGGAGCGTGGTGGGGCGGCCGAACGGCCGGGCGGACCTGCGCGGGCACGCGTGTCCGTTATCCAGGTAAAGGCATCCGGCGCGAAGCCGCATCCCGAAATAGGGCGATCGTGACGGACGACACCTGAGGGTCGGGCCGGCCTCAGGTGGGTGGATTTCGGTTACCGTCCGAACGGGTGGATTGGCGGAGCGTGCGGCGGGGCATTAGCGGCGTGCGCACCGGCCGGCCCGCCCGTCCGGTGCGCTCATGATCATGGCCGAAGGAGCGACATGCAGGTCTGGCCGGGCGAGAGCTATCCCCTCGGCGCCACCTACGACGGGATGGGTACCAACTTCGCGATCTTCTCCGAGGTGGCGGAGAAGATCGAGCTCTGCCTGTTCGACGAGTGGGACACCGGCGCCGAGCGCCGGGTCGAGCTGCGCGAGGTCGACGCCTACGTCTGGCACGCCTACCTGCCGGGCGTCGAGCCCGGCCAGCGCTACGGCTACCGGGTGCACGGGCCGTGGGACCCGGCCAACGGGCTGCGGTGCAACCCGCACAAGCTGCTCCTCGACCCGTACGCGAAGGCGGTCGACGGCGAGGTCACCTGGGACCCGGCCGTCTACGACTACGAGGTGGGCGGCGATCCGGACCGGCGCAACGACACCGACTCGGCGCCGTTCATGCCGAAGTCGGTGGTGGTGAACCCGTACTTCGACTGGGGCAACGACAAGCCGCCGCGCACCCCCTACCACCACTCGGTGATCTATGAGGCGCACGTGCGCGGCCTGACCATGCGCCACCCCGACATCCCCGAGGAACTGCGCGGCACGTACGCGGCGATCGCCTCACCCGTGATGATCGACTACTTCAAGCGGCTCGGGGTGACCGCGGTCGAGCTGATGCCGGTGCACGAGTTCGTGCACGACCACCGCCTGGCCGACCTGGGGCTGCGCAACTACTGGGGCTACAACACCATCGGCTTCTTCGCCCCGCACCACGGCTACTCGGCGCTCGGCCGGCTCGGCCAGCAGGTGCAGGAGTTCCGCGGCATGGTCAAGGCGCTGCACGCGGCCGGCATCGAGGTCATCCTCGACGTGGTCTACAACCACACCGCCGAGGGCAACCACCTCGGGCCGTCGCTGAGCTTCAAGGGCATCGACACCCCGAGCTACTACCGCCTCTCGGAGGAGGACCGGCGCTACTTCGTCGACTACACGGGCACCGGCAACAGCCTCAACGTGCGCAGCCCGCACTCGCTTCAGCTGATCATGGATTCGCTGCGCTACTGGGTCACCGAGATGCACGTCGACGGCTTCCGCTTCGACCTCGCGGCCACCCTGGCCCGGGAGTTCTACGAGGTGGACCGCCTCTCGACCTTCTTCGAGGTGGTGCAGCAGGACCCGGTGGTGGGCCGGGTGAAGCTGATCGCCGAACCGTGGGACGTCGGCCCCGGCGGCTACCAGGTCGGCAACTTCCCGCCGCAGTGGACCGAGTGGAACGGCAAGTACCGGGACACCGTGCGGGACTTCTGGCGCGGCGAGCCCGCCACCCTGGCCGAGTTCGCCTCCCGGATCTCCGGCTCCGCCGACCTCTACCAGGACGACGGGCGCCGCCCGTTCCACAGCATCAACTTCGTCACCTGCCACGACGGGTTCACCCTGAACGACCTGGTCTCCTACAACGACAAGCACAACGAGGCCAACGGCGAGGAGAACCGGGACGGGGAGAGCCACAACCGCTCCTGGAACTGCGGCGTCGAGGGGGAGACCGACGACCCCGCCGTGCTCGCCCTGCGCGCCCGGCAGCGGCGCAACTTCCTGGCCACCCTGATCCTCTCCCAGGGCGTGCCGATGCTCGGCCACGGCGACGAGCTGGGCCGCACCCAGCTCGGCAACAACAACGCCTACTGCCAGGACAGCGAGCTGGCCTGGGTGGACTGGGCGCGGGCCGACTCCGAGCTGCTGGCCTTCGTCCAGCGGCTCATCGAGTTCCGCAACCGGCACCAGGTGTTCCGCCGCCGGCGGTTCTTCACCGGGCTGCCGGTCGGCGGCCGGGCCGCCGGCACCGCCCTGCCCGACCTGGCCTGGTACACGCCCGACGGGCGGGAGATGACCGGCGAGGACTGGGGCAACGACTTCGGCCGCTCGGTGGCCCTGTTCGTCAACGGCGACGGCATCCCGGAACGCGGCCAGTACGGCCAGCGCCACCGCGACGACTCGTTCCTGCTGCTGTTCAACGCGCACGACGCGCCGCTGGACTTCACCCTGCCACCGGCCGAGTTCGGGCAGCGGTGGGAGCAGGTCATCAGCACCGCGGACCCGGATCCGGAGAAGACCCTCGCGGTCGAGGCGGGCGGGAGCGTCTGCGTCCCCGACCGCTCGCTGCTGGTCCTGGAGAGGACGGCCTGACCATGTCCGACAGCCCCCACCCCGACGGAACGACGGCGACGACGACGCGGGTGGGGTCGACCTACCGCGTCCAGGTGCGCCCCGGCTTCGACCTCGACGCCACCGCCGACCTGGCCGGCTACCTGGCCGACCTCGGCGTCACCCACCTCTACAGCGCGCCGCTGCTCACCGCCACCCCGGGCTCGCAGCACGGCTACGACGTGGTCGACCACCGCGCGGTCAACCCGGAACTCGGCGGCGAGGGCGGTCGGCAGCGGCTGGTCCGGGCCCTGCGCGCGGCCGGGCTCGGCCTCGTCGTGGACATCGTGCCCAACCACGCCGGGGTGGCCCGGCCGGCGGCCAACCCGGCCTGGTGGGACGTGCTGCGCCGGGGCCGCGCCTCGGCGTACGCGGACTGGTTCGACATCGACTGGGACCGCGGCCGGCTGCTGCTGCCGGTGCTCGCCGACACCCCCGGCGCGCTCGACGATCTCAAGGTGGTCGACGGGGAGCTGCGCTACCACGAGCACCGCTTCCCGATCGCCGACGGCACCGGCGAGGGGACGCCGCGCGAGGTGCACGACCGGCAGCACTACGAGCTGGTCGACTGGCGGCGCGGCGACAGCGAGCTGACGTACCGCCGGTTCTTCGCCGTCTCGGACCTGGCCGGGCTGCGGGTGGAGGACCCGGAGGTCTTCCGCGCCACCCACGCCGAGATCCTGCGCTGGGCCGCCGCCGGCGACCTCGACGGCATCCGGGTCGACCACCCGGACGGGCTGCGCGACCCCGCCGGCTACCTGGCCCGGCTGCGCGCCGCCGCGCCCGGCGCGTGGCTGGTCGTGGAGAAGATCCTGGAGTACGGCGAGGAGCTGCCGGACTGGCCGGTCGACGGCACCACCGGCTACGACGCCCTGGCCGCGGCGGGCGGGCTCTTCGTCGACCCGGACGCCGAGGCGGACTTCACGGCGCTGGACGGCCGGCTCACCGGCCGGCACACCTCCTGGCAGGACCTCACCCACGACACCAAGCTGGCCGCCGCCACCCGGCTGCTCGCCGCCGAGCTGACCCGGCTGGCCGCCCTCGTCCCGGAACTGCCCGCCGAGCAGGTCCGGGCGGCCCTCGCCGAGCTGGCCGCCGCCTTCCCGGTCTACCGCGGCTACCCGCCGGAGGGTGCCCGGCACCTCGCCACCGCCCGCGCCGAGGCGGGCCGCCGCCGCCCCGACCTGACCGCCGTGCTGGACGAGGTCACCGCCCGGCTCCGCGACCCCGGCCACGAGCTGGCCGCCCGGTTCCCGCAGCTCTCCGGGGCGGTGATGGCCAAGGGCGTGGAGGACACCGCCTACTACCGGTGGAGCCGGTTCGTCGCCCTCAACGAGGTGGGCGGCAGCCCCGCCCACTTCGGCGTGCCGCCGGCCGAGTTCCACCGCTTCGCCGCCGCCCGGCAGGTGCGCTGGCCGGCGAGCATGACCACGCTCTCCACGCACGACACCAAGCGCGGCGAGGACGTTCGGGCCCGGCTCGCGGCCCTGTCCGAGCTGCCCGGGCGCTGGGCCGAGCAGGTGTCCGACTGGATGTCCCGCGCGCCGCTCGCCGACCCCGCGTTCGCCCACCTGCTGTGGCAGACCGCCGTCGGGGCCTGGCCCGTCGAGCGCGAGCGGCTGCACGGGTACGCGGAGAAGGCCGCCCGGGAGGCGTCCGTGTCGACCAGCTGGGCCGACCCCGACCCGGCGTTCGAGCACGAGCTGCACGCCCTGGTCGACCGGATGTACGACGACCCGGAGCTGCACGCCCAGCTCACCGCGTTCGCCGCCGAGATCACCCCGGCCGGCTGGTCCAACTCGCTCGGGCAGAAGCTGGTCCAGCTCGCCATGCCCGGGGTCCCGGACACCTACCAGGGCACCGAGCTGTGGGAGAACTTGCTCGTCGACCCGGACAACCGCCGCCCGGTCGACTTCGCCGTACGCCGGGAGCTGCTGGCCCGGCTCGACGCCGGCCGGCGGCCCGCGGTGGCCGCCGACGGCGCGGCCAAACTGCTCGTCGTCTCGCGGACCCTGCGGCTGCGCCGGGACCACCCGGAGCTGTTCACCGGCTACCGGCCGGTGCCGGCGCACGGGCCGGCCGGCGCGCACGCGGTGGCCTTCGACCGGGGCGGCGCGATCGCGGTGGCGACCCGCCTGCCGCTGCGGCTGGCCCGCGACGGCGGCTGGCGCGACACGACGCTGGCGATTTCCGGCAACAGTGTTACCGACGTGTTCACCGGTCGGGTCTACAGTGGGTCTGAGCTGCTGATGCACGATCTGCTGAGCACCTATCCCGTCGCCCTCCTCGTCCCCACCGACTCCGTGGAGGCTGCCGCATGACCGAGTTCACCGTGTGGGCGCCCGAAGCCGCCCGGGTGCGGCTGCGGCTGCCCGGCGTGGCCGACCACGACATGCGCCCCGGGCCGCACGGCTGGTGGCGCGTCGAGGTGCCCGGCGCCGGTCCGGGCACCGACTACGCCTTCCTGCTGGACGACGACGACCAGGCCCTGCCCGACCCCCGGTCGGCCTGGCAGCCACAGGGCGTGCACGGGCCGAGCCGCCGCTACGACCACGCCGCATTCGGCTGGACCGACCAGGGCTGGACCGGCCGGCAGCTGCCCGGCAGCGTCCTCTACGAGCTGCACATCGGCACCTTCACCCCGGAGGGCACCTTCGACGCGGCGATCGGCCGCCTCGACCACCTGGTCGACCTCGGCGTCGACCTGATCGAGCTGCTCCCGGTCAACGCCTTCAACGGCGAGCACAACTGGGGCTACGACGGCGTCTGCTGGTACGCGCCGCACGAGCCGTACGGCGGGCCGGACGGGCTCAAGCGCTTCGTCGACGCGGCGCACGCGAAGGGGCTGGGGGTGATCCTCGACGTCGTCTACAACCATTTCGGGCCCTCCGGGGCCTACGCGCCGCGCTTCGCGCCGTACCTCACCGAGCAGAGCAACACCTGGGGCCGCACGGTCAACCTGGACGGGCCGCACTCCGACGGGGTACGCCGCTACATCGTCGACAGCGTGCTCATGTGGCTGCGCGACTACCACGTTGACGGGCTGCGGCTGGACGCCGTGCACGCCATGCCCGACTCCCGGGCCACCCACCTCCTGGAGGAGGTGGCCACCGAGGTGGAGGCCCTCTCCACCCACCTGGGCCGCCCGCTGTCGCTGATCGCCGAGAGCGACCTCAACGACCCGAAGTTGATCACCCCGCGGGAGGCCGGCGGCTACGGGCTGCACGCCCAGTGGAACGACGACGCCCACCACGCGCTGCACACCCTGCTCACCGGCGAACGGCAGGGCTACTACGGCGACTTCGGCTCCCTGGAATGCCTCACCGACGTGCTGACCGGCGCGTTCTTCCACGCCGGCACCTGGTCCAGCTTCCGCAACCGCAGCCACGGCCGGCCAGTCGACCGGCAGCGCACACCCGGGCACCGGTTCGTGGCGTACCTGCAGAACCACGACCAGATCGGCAACCGCGCCACCGGCGACCGTATCTCCCAGACCCTCTCCGCCGGGCTGCTGCGCGTCGGCGCCACCCTGCTGATGACCGCGCCCTTCACCCCGATGCTGTTCATGGGGGAGGAGTGGGCGGCCAGCACCCCGTGGCAGTTCTTCACCAGCCACCCGGAGCCGGAGCTGGCCACCGCCGTGGCGGCCGGGCGCCGGCGGGAGTTCGCGGCGCACGGCTGGCCGCCGGGCGACGTGCCCGACCCGCAGGACCCGCAGACCTTCGTCCGGTCCCGGCTCGACTGGGCCGAGCTCGACAAGCCCGAACACCGGGAGATGTACGACTTCTACCGGCGGCTCATCGCGCTGCGCAAGCAGCGTCCCGACCTGTCCGACCCCCGGCTCGGCCAGGTCGACGTCCGCCACGGCGACCAGTTCCTGCTGATGCGGCGGGGCGGCTGCCTCGTGGTGGCCAACCTGGCCGGCAAGCCGCAGCGGATCAACCTGCCCGGCGTGGTGCGCCGGGTGCTGCTCGCCACCTCCGAGGGGGTCACCGTGATGCGCGACGGGATCGAGCTGCCGCCGGAGTCCGCCGCGATCGTGGCGCTCTGACGCGGGGCGCGGGGCCGGCGTGGCGCCGGCCCCCGCGCCGCCCGGTCAGGCCCAGGGCGCCGTCGGATACCAGGGGATGATCTCGCGGCGGGCGAGCAGCCGGACGTCCCAGTAGAGGAACGTGAAGGCTCCGGCGACGAGGAACGCGACGGCGGTCAGCACCGCGAGGCGGCTCGGGCGGGCGGCGAACCAGCGTTGCAGCCGGGAGCCGGCGACCCAGGTCAGCAGCAGGAACAGCACCGCCATGATGACGATGTTGCCGATCGACTGGAGGGTGAACGCCGCCGCGCCGTAGAGCGGGTTGCCGCTCTCGGCGGCGTCGCGGAACATCTGCCGGAACAGCGGGAACGGCCGCCCGATGAGGAAACCGGCGATCAGCGCGCCCATGAACACCATCGGCGCGTTCGGGTGGCGCCGCGCGATCCGTGCGAACGGGTCCGGCAGCACGCCGAGCGAGGCCAGCCCGAGATAGAGCATGATCAGACCGATCACCCCGAACACCACCATGGACTGGATGCTGCGCGGCGACAGGCCGCCGGCGGTGGTCGGCGCCGTGGGGAACTGCGGCATCGACGTGCCGACGAGGCCGACCACGGCGCCGTACGCGGCCGACACGGCGATCATGCCGGCCGCCATCCAGCCGAGCGGCCGCAGGGGCGCGGCGAACCGGCTCCACCGGCCCCCGGTGCTGCCCGTCAGCGGGGCGAGGGCGCCGAAGGCGGCGATGTTGCAGGCCGTGAAGGTGCCGGCGATGCCGGAGACGAAGGCGAACAGCACGCCCGCGGCGATCCCCTGGATCGGGGTCTCCTTCGCGTCGTGGCCCAGCAGGGTGTTGGCCACGTTGTCGCCGATGGTCTGGTCCACGAACTCGGCCGACCAGACCACGGTCAGCAGGAAGCCGCCGAGGACGCCGAGCAGAGCGATGAGACCCCGTCGGCGGGGGAAGTGACCGTTGACGAAGGTGGAGGTGCCGACGCGTACGGGCGTGCGTGCGGGCCGGGCCTGCTGGTCGGGGAGCCGTGGGGGCCGGTGGGTCTGCGTCACGGAGCGCTCCTCGCGGTGGGGGACGGAACCGGACGCCATCGATCCGTGCGGATCGGTGGCCGTTCCCCATCCTCGGGGCGGATCGCCGGCCGGGCGTCTCCCCCCGTGCTCAGTTGCGCTCGCGGCTGCCCACCGCGGTGGTCAGGGGATCGGCCACTCGTGCACGGGGCGGTTGCTGTGCATGAGGTCGACGTAGTGGCGGACCACCTCGCGCAGCGCCTCCGGCCGGTCCAGGTGGTCGGCGGACTCCAGCCGGTGCAGCGTCTCCACCTGCCAGGTGGCACCGTTGCGGCCGGTCAGGCAGCGCTGCTCGATGATGCCGAGCAGCCGGTCCCGCTCGGCCGGGTCGAGCCCCCACCGGTCCAGCCCGTGGTGGGCCAGCGGCAGCAGCCGGCGCAGCACCAGCTCGGTCACCGGCAGGTAGCCGAGCCCCGGCCAGAACACCTGGGCGTCGATGCCGTGGCGGGAACAGTTGGTGAAGTTCTCCTCGGCCGCACTGAACGACATCTGCGACCAGAGCGGCCGGTCGGACTCGGCGAGGGCGCGGACCAGGCCGAAGTAGAAGGCGCCGTTGGCGACGGTGTCCAGCACGGTCGGCCCGGCGGGCAGCACCCGGTTCTCCACCCGCAGGTGCGGCCGCCCCTTCAGCACGTCGTAGACCGGGCGGTTCCACCGGTAGATCGTTCCGTTGTGCAGTCGCAGCTCGGCGAGCTTCGGCACGCCGCCGCCGGCCAGGGTCTCGGCCGGGTCCTCCGGGTCGCAGACCGGCAGCAGCGCGGGGAAGTAGCGCACGTTCTCCTCGAAGAGGTCGAACACGCTGGTGATCCAGCGCTCCCCGAACCACACCCGCGGGCGTACCCCCTGGGCCTTGATCTCCTCGGCGCGGGTGTCGGTGGCCTGCTGGAACAGCGGCACCCGGGTCTCCCGCCACAGCTCCCGGCCGAACAGCAACGGCGAGTTCGCGCCGAGCGCGACCTGGACGCCGGCGACGGCCTGGGCGGCGTTCCAGTAGTCGGCGAACTGGGCCGGGCTGACCTGGAGGTGGAACTGGGTGCTGGTGCAGGCGGCCTCCGGTGTGATGGTGTCCGCCGTCGTGGCCAGCCGTTCGACCCCGCTGATCGAGATCCGCAGGTCCTCGCCGCGGGCCGCGAAGATCTGCTCGTTGAGCAGGGCGTAACGGGGGTTGGCCGAGAGGGTCTCGGCGGTCAGGTGCTCCGGGCGCAGGGTCGGCAGGATCCCGATCATCACCATGTGCGCGCCGACCGCGCGGGCCTTCTCCTCGGCGGCGTTGAGGCTGGCCCGGACGTGCTCCTCGAACTGGGCCGTGCCGGTGCCGGTGAGCCGGCGCGGCGCGACGTTGATCTCGACGTTGAACTGGCCCAGCTCGGTCTGGAAGCTGGGATCGGCGATCGCCTCCAGCACGTCGGCGTTGCGCATGGCCGGCTGGGAAGCCTCGTCGACCAGGTTCAGCTCGATCTCCAGCCCGGTCATCGGCCGCTCCACGTCGAAGCGGGACTCGCGCAGCATCTCGGCGAACACGTCCAGGCAACGCCGCACCTTGTCGCGGTAGCGGGCCCGGTCCTCCCGGCTGAAGGTGCGAACGCCGACGTCCTCGCCCATGGTCACCACCCTGTCACCGTTGGTCCCCCTAACCTCGCACGTCACCGCGACGCGGCGAAAGAGCCGGGGGACCCATTACTACCCACCTGTCCCGCCGGTGATCCCTGTCGCGTCGCACGGTGTCGTGCCCGGTTCGGCGGGACCGCTGGCTAGCATGGCCGGATGCGCGAGATGACCACCCGGCTGTTCGTGGCGGCGGCGATCGCCGAGGCCTGCTCGTGGGCCGCCCTGCTGGCCGGCATGGCCGTCAAGTACGGGCCGCCGCGCAACGAGATCGGCGTGCACGTGTTCGGCCCCGTCCACGGCGCGCTCTTCGTGGCGTACGGGCTGCTGGTGCTCGTGGTGGCCCGCCAGCGGCGGTGGTCGCTGTGGCACACCGCGATCGCGCTGGCCTGCGCCGTGCCGCCGTTCGCCACGGTGCTCTTCGAGCGCTGGGCCCGCCGGCGCGGCCTCCTCGCCGCCCCGGCCGCCGCCGAGCGTCCCCTCACCCTGGTCGGCTGACGGCCGCGGATCAGCCGGCGAGGAAGTCGCCGAGCACGGCGGCCAGTTCCGCCGGGGCCTCCTCGGCCATGTGGTGGCCGGAGGGGATCGACGCCGTGCGCACGTCCTCGGCCCAGTCCCGCCAGATCGCCGCCGGGTCGCCGTACAGGTCGACCATGTCGTCCCGCTCGGACCAGGCGAAGAGCACCGGGCAGCGGATCCGCCGGCCCGCGGCCCGGTCCGCGTCGTCCGCCGCCCGGTCCGGGCCGAGCCCCGCCCGGTAGTCCTCGCACATGGCGTGCACCGTGGCCGGGTCGTGGATGGCCCGGCGGTAGTCGGCGTACGCCTCCGCGCCCATGGCCTCCGGTGAGCCGCCGTACCAGGCGTCCGGGTCGGCGTTGATCACCTGCTCGGCCGGCTTGGCGAGCTGGCCCAGGAAGAACCAGTGCCACCAGCGGGCCGCGAACCGGGCGTCGCACCGCGCCAGGGCCTCGCCGATCGGCACGCCGTCCAGCACACCGAGCCGGGTCACCCGGTCCGGATGGTCCAGCGCGGTCCGCATGGCCACGTAGCAGCCCCGGTCGTGGCCGACGACCGCCGCGCGGGGATGTCCGAGCGCGTCGAGCAGCGCCACCACGTCGCCGGCCATCGCCCGCTTCGAGTAGACGGTGTGCGCCGGATCGCTCGGGGGTTTCGAGGAGCGGCCGTAGCCACGCAGGTCCGGGCAGATCACGGTGTGCCGGGTGGCGAGCAGCGGCGCGACCCGGTGCCAGGTGGCGTGGGTACGCGGATGTCCGTGCAGCAGCACCACCGGAGGCCCGGAACCGCCGTGCCGGACCCGCAGCCGGACCGGGCCGACGTCGATCTGCTCCAGCGTGAATCCGGGGAACATGAGCGACCCGGTGCCCCGCCCGGCCGCGGCGGAAACCTCAGCCGAGCGCCGAACAGGCGGCGACGCCCGCCAGCAGCAGCACACCGAGCACGGCTTGGAGCAGCAGCGCCGGCCCCAGATGCGACCAGACCGTCGCGGTGCGCGGGGTCAGCAGCTGGCCGGTGGTCAGGTTGACGATGCGCTCGATCCGGGGCGCCAGGTCGGGGTCACGCTGCGGACGCAGGGTGAGCTGCAGGTGATCGCCGGGGTGCAGGGCGCTCTGCGGCAGGTGGCCGTGCAACTCCACCTCCACCAGCCGGTCGGCGGTGTCGCGCACCCGGACCGGGGTGACCAGGAACTCCGGCCCCTTCTTCAACTCCTTGAAGCTGCGCCGCGCGCCCCCGCCGCCGCTGCTGAGCAGCGCCCGCACCAGGCGCAGCAGCAGCCCCACCACGCCTGCCGCGGTCAGCACCCCGACCAGCACCGGCTGGCCCACCCGCACCTCGCGGGCGTAGCCCTCCAGGAGGCGTACCAGCCGGCCGGTGACGATCCGTTCCGTCGGGTGGACGGCGCGGCGGAGGTGCGGCTCCGTGTCCATGTTCACCACCGAGAGTCCCGTTGAGTTCACTGATGGTATCGACTCGCCGGGTTGAACGACGTGAATGAACGCCGGTCACGGGCCGGCCCGGAAGGTGACATCCGGGGGCGCGCGGGTATGCGTGCGGCCGAGCTGGAAAGGGGTCGAGCATGCAGCTGTCCTTCCTGCGCCCGCTCTACGACCGTCCCGGGCCCTGGTGCTCGGTGTACCTGGACGCGTCCCGGGACACCCACGACGCACGCCCGCAGGTCGACCTGCGCTGGCGCGCGCTCAAGGGGGACCTCATCGGGCAGGGCGCCGACCAGGCGACCGTCGAGGCGGTCGAGGAGGTGGTCCGCCGGCACACGCCGATGCCCGGCGACTACGGCATCGCGGTCTTCGCCAACCGGGGCCGGGTGGTGCTCACCGAGTACCTCTCCGCGCCGCCGCTGCGCGACCTGGCCACCTGGTCTGCGCTGCCGCACACCATGCCGCTGGTCGCCCAGCGCGGCGAGCAGATCGCCTGGGTGCGGGTGCTGGCCGACCGGACCGGGGCCGATGCCGTGGCGGTCAGCGCGGGCGGGGTGCCGCGCCGGGCCACGGTGAAGGGGCGGGAGAGCTGGCAGCTGCGGCGGGTGCAGCCGGGCGGCTGGTCGCAGTCCCGCTACCAGCGGGCCGCCATGGAGGCGTGGCATCACAACGCCGGTGACGCCGCCGCGGCCACCGCCGAGCTGGCCGACCGGGTCGGCGCCGACGTGGTGGTGGTGGCCGGGGACATCCGGGCCACCGGGATGATCGCCGCCCAGCTGCCGGAGCGCTGGCAGGACGTGCTGGTCCGCACGGACGCCGGCTCCCGCGAGCAGGTCGGTGCCGACGACACCCTCATGGACGACATCACCGTGCAGACCATCGCCGAGGTCGCCGACCAGCGGATCGCCACCGCGCTGGACCGCTTCGGCGTGCAGGAGGACGTCGGCGCCGGCCTGGACGCGGTGGTCGCCGCTTTGCAACGCAACCAGGTCGACACCATGCTGATCGTCGACGACGCGTCCGCCGACGGCGAGCTGTGGGTCGGGCCGGAACCGACGGAGATCGCCACCGACCCGCGGCAGCTGCGGGACATGTCCGTGGCCGACCCGCAGAAGGTACGCGCCGACGCCGCGCTGCTGCGCGCCCTGATCGGCACCGACGCCGAGCTCACCGTGCTCGCGCCGGAGGAGGCGCCGGAGCTCACCGACGGGGTCGGCGCCGTCCTGCGCTACGTCGACGCCGGCACGCCCGGGCGCGGCAATGGCTGACCGTACGGTGGCGGACCTGGTGGTCGAGCGGCTGCGGGCCTGGCGGGTTCCCCGGGCCTTCGGCTACCCGGGGGCGGCGATCGCCCCCCTGGTCGGCGCGCTCGACGCGGCGGGCGGGGACCCGGAGTTCATCCCGGCCCGGCACGAGGAGACCGCCGCGTTCATGGCCACCGGCCACGCGAAGTTCACCGACGAGATCGGGGTGTGCCTGGCCACCCAGGGGCCGGCCGCGGTGCACCTGCTCAACGGCCTCTACGACGCCAAGCTGGACAGCAAGCCGGTGGTGGCGATCGTCGGCGAGGACATCACCGGGCCGCTCGGCGGGGCGCACGAGGAGATCGGGTTGAGCCGCCTGTTCGGCGATGTCTGCAACCAGTTCGTCCGTTACGGCCGCACGCCCGACCAGGTGCCGAGTTTGCTGGACCAGGCGTTCCGCACCGCGGCGGCGACCCGCAGCCCGACCTGTGTGGTGCTGCCGTACGCGTTGCAGCTGGCCGCCGTGCCCGACCTCATGCCGCAGGCCGCCGGCGTGATGTCGGCGACGCCGGGCGAGCCGTTGGCCCGGGTCCTGCCGCACGACGCCGATCTGGACGCCGCCGCCTCGCTGCTCGGCATCGGCCGGCGGGTGGCGATCCTGGTCGGTCAGGGCGCCCACGGCGCGGCCGGCGAGCTGGTGGCCCTCGCCGACCGGCTCGGCGCGGGAGTGGCCGCCTCGCTGCTGGGCAAGCCCGTCCTGGACGAGCGGCTGCCGTTCCACACCGGCGTGCTCGGCGAGGTCGGCACGACGGCCGCCGCGCAGCTCATGGGCGGCTGTGACACCCTGCTGCTGGTCGGCACCAACAACCCGTGGACCGACTGGTTCCCGATGCCGGGCCAGGTACGCACCATCCAGATCGACATCGACGGGCGGCGGATCGGCGGCCGCTACCCGGTGGACGTGCCGCTGGTCGGCGACGCCGCCGAGACGCTGCGCGCCCTGCTCGCCCGGGTGCCGGAGCGCTCCGACACCCAGTGGCGGGACGTGGTGCAGAGCTCGGTCGACCGGTGGCGGGAGGCCGCCGCCGAGCGGGCCGCCGCACCGGCCGAGCCGATCAACCCGCAGCTCGTGCTCCAGGAGCTGTCCACCCGGTTGCCGCGCCGCGGCTCCGTCGCGGTGGACGTGGGCTCGGTCGTCTACTGGTACGCCCGCCACCTGGAACTGCCCCCGGGTGTCCGCGCCCAGCTCTGCGGCACGCTCGGCTCGATGGGCTGTGCCCTTCCGTACGCGGTCGCCGCCAAGCTGGCCCGCCCCGACGAGCCGGTGGTCGCGCTGCTCGGCGACGGCGCCATGCAGCTCAACGGGCTCGCCGAGCTGATCACCGTGGCGCACCACTGGCAGGAGTGGCGGGACCCCCGGCTGGTGGTGCTGGTGCTGAACAACCGCGACCAGTCCGGGATGGGCGACGGACGCCCGGCCGGCGCGTTCGCCGCCCGGCGGCCCGACGTGCCGTACGCCGGGTGGGCCCGGCTGCTCGGCCTGCACGGGGTGCGGGTGGACCGCCCCGACCTGGTCGGTCCCGCGTGGGACGAGGTGCTCGCCGCGGACCGGCCCAGCGTCCTGGAGGCCGTGGTCGATCCGGCGGTGGCGCTGAACCCGCCCGAGCCGGCCCTGGCTGACCTGCGCGGCCTGTTCGCCGACGGGTCCGCCGCGCGGCGCGTACGCGAGCGGGTGCTGGAGACCGGGACGGCCGTGGAGGCCGAGGACCTCGTGTAGCGGAATCCGTGCGGCCGGCACCGTCCTCACCCGAGGGCGGTGCCGGCCGCTGCCGTGATGTCGCCGCCTGAGGCCGGCGCGGCGGCCGTCGTGGCACCGCCCGCCCCGCTGCTTTCGCCCCCGTTCCGCCCGGGACGGCGGCGCACGGCGGAACGGCTCCGGTGCGTGCCGCGCGCGGTGCCGCCGCCCGCCCGCTGATTGGTCCGACCCGTGGGGGGATGCCCCGTTTAGACCCCAGAGGGACGGGAAGCCGGGCCGCGTGGTGAGCGATCGAGGCAAGGTGGGGCCGGTGCGGAAGGTGCCCGTGGGGCCGACGACGGCCGACGCCGGGCTGACCGGAGACCGGGTGGTGGCGGCGGGCAGCGCCGCCCGGCTGCTGGTCGCGGTGACGGCCCGGGCGCTGCGCGGCGACGACTGCGGCGACCTCGGCCACCCGGGGCCGCTGTCGCGCTTCACGGGGGCCCCGGAGCCGGTACGCCGGGCCGCCGCGGCGCGGGCCGCCGGGCGGGCCGCGCTCAGCCCCGGCCAGGTCGCTGACGTGGACGCCGAGCGGGTCGCCGGCTGGTTCGTCGACCAGTACCCGGCCCGCCGCTGGCCCGGTGCGGTGCTCGGCTCGGCGCACGGGGCGGCGGCGCACCTGGCGGTGGCGCTCGGGGTGCCCTGGCTGCCCGCCGGCTTCGAGGTGGCCGGGCACTGGACCCGGGGCGGGGTGGACCGGCCGGACGCCGCGCTCGACCAGGGGGCCGCGCTCGCCGGCCGGCTGCTCGCCGGCAACGCCCGCGTGCACGTCCGGCAGGTGCACTGCCCGGCCAGCCGGGGCGCGTCGGCCGGCGCCACGGTGACCCTCGCGGTGCGCTGGCGGGCGCTGCCCGGGGCGTACGCCCGATTCCTGGCCGAGGGGCTGGAACCCGGGGCGCCCGTGCTGCTGCTGCACGACGCGCGCACCTGGCCGGTGCGGGACGAGGGGAGCGGGCACAGCTTCCAGGTCGGCTGCCCGGCCAGCGGGCTCGACCCGGTCGACTTCCACCCGGACGCGCACGCGCTGCGCCAGGTGCTCCGCTCGGCGGGCGGCGACGGGGCGCGCTGGACGCCGCCGGACGTCACCTCGCCGGCGGCGTTCGCCGAGAACGGCGTGGAGCCCGGTTTCGAGCACGACGCCCGGGAGTGGGGCGGCCGGCACGGGCACCCGCTGCACCGGGTCGTCGTCCCGCAGCCGGACGCGCTCAGCGCCGCAACGGCCGACCTGTACCGGCGCTGGCTGCGCCGGGCCGGGAAGACCGGCGACCGCCTGGTGGTCGAGTGCGGCCGGCTGCTCGACCCGTGGCAGGTGCTGCGGGCGGGCCTGGTGCCGTACTGGTGCGAGAACGCGACCCGCCGCCGGGTGCAGGGCGCGGAGTGGTGGCTCGCCGGCAGCGAGCCGTTCAGCTCGGTGGACGTGCTGCCGGAGCCGCCCGGGGTCCGCTCGCCTGCTCTCGCGGGGCTGCCCCAGTGGCTCGCCGTGGCCGGGTTCGGGCGCCGTCGGCGCGCCCTGGACCGGGGGTCCGCGCGCGGCTACCCGGTCACCGCGGTCCCGACGCGGCGTGCCACGGAGGTGTTGCGCAACCAGCCGTACGACCTGCCCGTGCCGCCGCCGTTGCGGATGGCCGAGGCCCTCGCCGCGCTGCGCGACGCGGGTGCCCACCAGGGGTTGCTGGTCTCCTGAGACCCCGCTCGGCGGGTCGCCGACCAACCTGACGAAACATCCTCGCGATCCTGCGGTCCGTGATTGAGTACCTACGGAGCGGGAACACCGCTCGCCGCGGAACGGCCCACGACGCCGCGCGGCGGGCGGCCGCCGCTTCCGGCGTTCCGTCACGTAACCCAACTTCCGGCCCGGTGCGTGGCCAAACCACGCGCACGACCGGTTCCGATCCGGGCGGGGGACCTTCCTGAGGGAGGCGCGGATGTTCGGACAGACCACCACACCCACACCACCACCCACCGAACGGGGCCTGGAGGACCTCGATGCGGCGGCGCTGGCGTACGCGGCACGGATCGCCGGGCTGCCACCCGAGCGGCGGCAGGAGGCACGGGACGACCTGGTCCGCTTCGCGCTGCCCTTCGCGGGTCGGCTGGCCCGCCGGTACCGGGGGCGCGGGGAACCGCTGGAGGATCTGGAGCAGGTGGCCCGCCTCGGGCTGGTGAACGCCGTCGACCGGTACGACCCGGAGCGCGGCTCGTTCACCGCGTACGCCGCGATCACCATCGTCGGTGAGATCAAACGGCACTTCCGCGACCGCACCTGGGGTGTGCACGTGCCGCGCCGGCTGCGCGACCTGATCCTGGAGGTGGGGCAGGCCACGGCGGCGCTGACCAGCGAGCTTTCCCGGGCGCCCACGGTCGCCGAGCTGGCCGAGCGGCTGGAGACGCCGGAGGAGGAGATCCTCGCCGCGCTGGAGTCGGCCGCCGGCTACAGCCCGGCCTCGCTCAACGCGCCGGTCGGCGGGGAGAGCTCCGCCGAGTTCGGCGACCTGGTCGGCGAGTCGGACAACGCCCTGGAGTCGGTCGACGACCGGGTCACGGTCAGCGGCCTGCTGCATCGGCTGCCCTGGCGCGAGCGGCGGATCCTCGCCATGCGCTTCTACGGCAACCAGACCCAGGCGGAGATCGCGGCCCGGTTCGGCATCTCGCAGATGCACGTGTCCCGGCTGCTCTCCCGGGCGCTGACCTGGCTGCGGCAGGCGATGCTCGCCGACGCGCCGCCGCCCTGGCAGAACGGCGCCGCCGAGTCCGAGCCGGCGCGGGCGCGGATCTCGGTGAAGCAGAACGGCGACCGGGTGGTCGTCGAGGTCGGGGGAGAGGTCGACCGCGACGGCGCCGACCAGCTCCGCAAGGCCATGCTGGAGGCGGTCACCGGGCAGCCCCGTGAGGTGGTGGTCGACCTGGTGGGCGCGGGCGGCTTCGACGCGGGCGGGATCGCCGCGCTGATGGCCGGCCGGGACGCCGCCGCCCGCACCGGTGTGCCGCTGCGGCTGACCCGCGTGCAGCCCGCGGTGCGCCGCTCGCTGGCCGCGGCCGGGCTGCCGGCGGCCGACTGACCGACCGGCGTACGACGAGAGGAAGGGCCGGCGCCGTCGGGCGCCGGCCCTTCCTCTCGCGGTTTCCCGGCCCGCTCAGCGCTCCGGGTTGTCGTCGTGTCCGCGGGGGTGTTCCCAGCGTGGGTCCGACGGCGTGTTGCGCTGCGGGCCCAGCTGGGTCTCGTCCGGCTGGTCGCCCCCCTCGAAGCCGGGCCGCAGCACCTCGCCCGGCTCCGGCACGTCGACCGGCCGGGCGCCGGACTCGGGTGCGGGCTGGTACTCGACGGCCTCGCGGGCGCCGTGCGCGCCCTCGGCGGCCGGCGACTCCGGGGTGTAGGGCACGTGGTGCAGCTCCTCGGCCATCTGCTGCGGTGGCTTGGTGGTGCGCTGTGGCAGGTCGCGGCCCAGGTTCGCGACGAGTGGGCCGTACTTGGCGTCGAAGGCCGGCCGCTCGGAGCGGATCCGTGGCATCCGGTCGAAGTTGCGCAGCGGCGGCGGGCAGGTGGTGGCCCACTCCAGGGAGTTGCCGAAGCCCCAGGGGTCGTCCACGGTCACCATGGCGCCGTAGCGCCAGGACTTCCAGGCGTTGTAGATGAAGAACAGCGTCGAGGCGCCGAGGATGAACGATCCGATGGTGGAGATCTGGTTCAGCAGCGTGAAGCCGTCGCCGGGCAGGTAGTCGGCGTACCGCCGGGGCATGCCCTCGGCGCCCAGCCAGTGCTGCACGAGGAACGTCATGTGGAAGCCGACGAACATCGTCCAGAAGTGCATCTTGCCCAGCCGCTCGTCGAGCAGCCGCCCGGTCATCTTCGGGAACCAGAAGTAGACGCCGCCGAAGGCGGCGAACACGATGGTGCCGAACAGCACGTAGTGGAAGTGCGCCACGACGAAGTAGGTGTCGGAGACCTGGAAGTCGGCCGGCGGGCTGGCCAGCAGCACGCCGGTCAGGCCGCCGAAGAGGAAGGTCACCAGGAAGCCGACGGCGAAGAGCATCGGCGTCTCGAAGGTGATCTGTCCCTTCCACATGGTGCCGATCCAGTTGAAGAACTTCACGCCGGTGGGCACCGCGATGAGATAGCTCAGGATGCTGAAGAACGGCAGCAGCACCTGCCCGGTGACGAACATGTGGTGCGCCCAGACGGTCATCGACAGCACGGTGATCGCGATGGTGGCGAGCACCAGACCGGTGTAACCGAAGATCGGCTTGCGGGAGAAGACCGGGATGATCTCGGTGATGATGCCGAAGAACGGCAGCGCCACGATGTAGACCTCGGGGTGGCCGAAGAACCAGAACAGGTGCTGCCAGAGCAGCGGGCCGCCGGTGGTCGGGTCGTAGACGTGCGCGTGCAGGATCCGGTCCGCGCCCAGCGCCAGGAGCGCCGCGGCGAGCAGCGGGAACACGAAGATGACCAGCACGCTGGTGAGCAGCAGGTTCCACGTGAAGATCGGCATCCGGAACATCGTCATGCCCGGCGCGCGCAGGGTGATGATCGTCGTGATCATGTTGACCGCGCCGAGGATGGTGCCGAGACCGGAGACGACCAGACCCACCACCCACAGGTTCCCGCCGACGCCCGGGCTGTGCTGGGCGTTGCTGAGTGGGGTGTACGCGAACCAGCCGAAGTCGGCCGCGCCGCCCGGTACGGCGAAGCCGCCCAGCACCATCGTCCCGCCGAACAGGTACAGCCAGTACGCGAAGGCGTTCAACCGTGGGAACGAGACGTCGGGCGCGCCGATCTGTAGCGGGACGATGTAGTTGCCGAACGCGAAGACCAGTGGTGTGGCGAACAGCAACAGCATGATCGTGCCGTGCATCGTGAACAGCTGGTTGTACTGCTCCGGGGAGAGGAACTGCATCCCCGGCTCGCCCAGCTCGGCGCGGAGCAGCAGCGCCATGACCCCGCCGATCAGGAAGAACCCGAACGAGGTGATCAGGTACATCAGGCCGATCAGCTTCGCGTCCGTGGTGCGCAGCAGCCGCCACAGCGAGTTGCCCTTGACCGCCTCCCGGACCGGGCCGGGATAGCCGCCGAACCGGGCCGGCGCGAGGATCGCCGGCCCCCGGTCTCGTGGCTCCGTGACTACCCGCTTAGGCATGGCTTCTCACCCCGTGTGACGACAGACAGGACGGGCACGCGTACCCGACCCTCTGCCCATCAAACCAGGCGAGAGCGGAGAATTCGGTCAGTTCGCGGGCAGCATGGCCCAGACCACCTTGCCCGCGCCCGCCGGGGTGCTGCCCCACCGCTGGGTCAGCTCGCGGACGAGCATCAGCCCGCGTCCACCCTCGGCGCGCAGGTCGCGGTCGGTCGCCTCCCGCGGGTCGGCCGGGCAGCCGTCCATGACGGCCACCCGCAGGTACGGCCGGCGCAGCGTCAGCGTCACCTGCATCGGGGTGCCGGCGTGCCGGACGACGTTGCCGACCAGCTCGCTGAGGACCAGCGAGGCGGGGCCGGCCAGTTCCGGGATGTTCCACCGGCCGCACGCCTCGGTGACCAGCTCGCGGGCCCGCCGGCAGGCGCCGGCCACCGGCTCCAGCCGGGTCCGCAGGCGCGGGGCCGCCACCGCACCGGCCAGCGCCGTCGCCTCCGCGCAGTCCCGGCGGACGGGCACCACCCGGCAGGCCGTGGTCTCGGCGAGCCTGGCCGCCGCCTCGGCGGGCGGGGCGGACAGCACCATGGGCACGGCCGGCCAGTCCGCGGCCCGGCGGGCCGCGGCGGCGAAGACGGACAGGGCTAGCGGGTCGGCGACGTCGAGCCGCTCCAGGTCGACAACGAGCGCGTCCGGCTGCGCGGCGAGGCACCGGTCGAGGACCGTGTGCACCGAGCGCATCGTGCCCAGGTCGAGCGCGCCGGCCAGCCGTACGACGGTGACCGGCGTCTCGTCGCGGACCTCGCACCTGATCCGGGTCGACATCCAGGCCCTCGTTTCCTTCTCGTCGGAGGACCCGGGAGATACCCGCCGCCGGGGCGGGTGAAACCGGACATCAGCCCGGGGGCCGGGGCGGTCAGCGGCGATTCCCACCCCGGGTGGTGACCAGTCCGAGGGCGATCATGCCGATCCCGAGCAGGAAGTGCAGCCAGTTGTCGGCGCCGTTGAGCGGGATGAAGTTCGCGCCGCTGTTGTGGTCGACCACCAGGCCGTAGAGCCAGAGCACGAGGTAGATCGCGCCACCGCCGATCAGGAACGTCCGGGCCCCGGAGACCGTCCGGGCCAGCAGCAGGCCGGCGATGCCGAACAGCAGGTGCACGATGTTGTGCAGCACCGAGACCTGGAACAACCCGAGCAGCTTCGCCTCGGAGTCGTGCCCGGCGAACTTCAGGTCGTAGTAGTCGGTGGTGATGCCGGGGATGAAGCCCAGCACGCCGATCACCAGGAAGAGCACGCCGACGGTCGCCGCGGCCCGGCGTACCGGCGCCCGGCCGTCGGCCGGGTTGCGTCGCCCACGGGAGTGGGCCATCGAGTTCGTCATGCCGGCCTCCTCGCCAGACAAGGGACCGGGCGGCTTTCCCGGGCACACCGGGGGCAAACGCCGCCCGCCGCGAACCGTCCGGCTCAGGCGGGCTGCAACGACCGGGCGGCGAGCCGGCGGACCCCCTCGTACAGCTCCACGTACCGCTGGGCCATCAGCTCCGGGGTGAACCGGGCGGCCGCCTCACGCCGGCACTCGTCCTCCTCGAGCAGCCCGGCGGCCAGCACCAGGTCGCCCAGCTCCTCCTCGTCGCCGGCGAGCAGCCCGGTGCGGCCGTGCTCGATCAGCTCGGGCAGGCAGCCCCGGGCGGTGGCGACCACCGGCGTGCCGAGCGCGAGCGACTCGACCACCGCGGTGCCGCCCGGCTCCTCCCAGCGCAGCGGGAACAGCGAGGCCCGCGCACCGGCCACCAGGTCGTCGCGCTCCTGCCCGGCGACCGTGCCGACCCAGCGCACCAGGTCGCCGTCGACGTGCGGGGCCACCCGGTCGTAGAAGAACCGCACGTCCGGGTTCTGCCGGGCCTCGTCGCCCGCCGCGGCCAGGTCCTCCGGCCGGTGGTACGGGCCGACCGGGCCGGCCAGCACCAGCGGGAAGCCGACCTGCCGCGCCAGCCGCGCGCCCAGGTCCTGCCCCTTCCCCGGGTTGATCCGGCCCAGGATGACCACGTGCTCACCCTTCTCGACCGGCGGGCGGCGGTCCGCCCCGACCGCGAGGGGGGTGGACAGGTGCACGTGGCCGACGGAGTGCTCCTGGAGGGCCCGTGGCGCCCGGGCGAGCTGCGCGGCGGAGACGCCGTTGACCCGTACCCGGTCGCCGCCGTCGAGGTTGCCGTACAGCTCCGGGTGCTTGGCCAGGTCCCAGTGCAGGGTGTGCAGCGCCGGTGGGGCGTCCGGGCCCATCGCCGTCAGGGTGGCCAGCCCGGCCGCCTCCACGTGGTCGTGCACCAGGTCGATGTCGTCGCGGGTGTGCAGCGCGCGGACCACCCCGTGCAGGTGCGCCTGGGCCACCCCGCAGACCTGGTTGTACGGCCGTTGCAGCGCGTGGAACTGCCCGTCGGGGAAGACCGAGATCTTCTCGTCGACCGGCAGGGTGCTGCTGTCCACCGAGGCGAGCACCACCCGCACGCCGAGCCGCCGCAGCTCCGGCACCAGGGTGGCGACCACGTTCTCGATCCCGCCGTAGCCGGGCGGCGGCACGGACAACCAGGGACCGGCGTTCATCAGGACGGTGAGAGTCATCGTGCGCGGTCCCTTCCTCGGGCGGCCCTCATGCCGTTCGTTCCGGTGCGCGACCGCGGGGCCCGCCAACCCGGCTCACTTCTCGCGCTCACGCCGCGACCCGTCGCCGTGGCACCCGGTGCCGCAGCTGCGCCAGCGGCGGCCGCTCCTCGATCGAGACGTCGCTGACCACGATCTCGCGGTCCAGGTTGGGCAGCGCGTCCGTGCCGCCCCGCCGGAACTGCGTGAGCAGGGCGGTCGGCTCGACGCCCGGCACCGCCCAGCCGCGCCGCTGCAGCCGGGACCAGACGGTCAGCAGGATCTGCGCGGACATCCGGCCCAGCGCCGCGGTGTCCTGGTGCCGGTGCTTGCGCTCGCCCAGGTCGACCTGGGCCAGCGAGTCCAGCCCGACCAGTTCCAGCAGGTCGATGAGCATGGCCGTCTCGACGCCGTAGCCGGACACGAACGGCACCTGCGCCAGCACGTCGCGGCGGCCCGCGTACTCGCCGGCGAGCGGCTGCACGAAGCCCGCCAGCTCCGGCCAGAACAGGTTCAGCAGCGGCCGGGCCGTCAGTTCGGTCACCCGGCCCCCGCCGTCGGCCTCCACCCCGGTCGCCCCCACCAGGGGCCGGTGGTAGAAGCCCTTCACGAAGTCGACCGACGGGTCGGTGAGCAGCGGCCCGAGCAGCCCGGTGACGAAGTGCGGCCGGAACTCCCGCAGGTCGGCGTCGATGAACGCGACCACGTCGCCCTCCGCGGCCGCCAGCCCGGCCCAGAGCGCGTCCCCCTTGCCGGTGAGCCGGGGCAGCCCGCGCGTCATCGCGTCCTGGCTGACCACCTCGGCGCCGGCCGCGCGCGCCACCTGCGCGGTCCGGTCGGTGGACCGCGAGTCCACCACGATCAGCTCGTCCACCAGCGGCACCCGGTCCATGAGGTGCTGGCGGATCGTCGACACGATCGCGCCGACGGTCGCCTCCTCGTCGCGCGCCGGCAGCACGACGCTGACCCGGCTCGCGCCCTTGGCCCGCACGAGGCGGCGTGCCGGCCAGTCGCCGGCGGACGTGGTGCGGTACGTGGCCCAGGCCTCCACCACGGGTGAGACGACCGACTCTGTATCCCGCACAGGCACACTCCCAGGTTGTGGCGGAACCACGGGCTCCTGGTTTGCCCAGTTCGCCGCCCGTGCTAACCGGATCATGCCGAACACCTGATCACCAGTCGGGTACCGGTCGGTTCCCGCGCGGTGAACGTCTGATTGCGGGCCCGTCCGCGTTTGGCCACGCCCCCGTCCGGGGAGTGCTCTCGGCAGTGTGCCGTCGTGGAAGGGTCGGGAGTATGCGCGCGTGCCGGGTGGGACTGGTCGGAGCCGGCGGGGTGGCGCAGCGCCATGCCCGCGTGTTGACCGGCTTCGAGGACGTGGAACTGCTCGGGGTGACCGACGTCGCCCCGGACGCGGCGGAGGCGCTCGCCGGCGCGCACGGCGCCCGGGCCTTCCGCGACGTGGACGACCTGCTCGCCGCCGGCCCGGACGCCGTGTACGTCTGCGTGCCGCCATTCGCGCACGGCCCGGTCGAGGAGGCGGTGATCGCCGCCGGGGTGCCGATGTTCGTGGAGAAGCCGGTGGCGCTGGACCTGGAGACCGCGGAGCGGGTCGCCGCGCTGGTCGAGCGGCGTGGCCTGCTCACCGGGGTGGGCCACCACTGGCGTTACCTGCACGTGGTCGAGGAGGCCCGGCGGCTGCTGGACGGCCGTCCGGTGCGGATGGTCAACGGGGCCTGGCTGGACAAGGTGCCGCCGGTCGCCTGGTGGGCCCGGCGGGACCGCTCCGGTGGCCCGGTCGTCGAGCAGGCCGCGCACGTGCTGGACCTGGTCCGGCTGCTGGTGGGCGAGGCGACCGAGGTGACCGCGTACGGCGACGGCACCCCGCCGCCGGTCGACGGCGCGGACATCGACTCGGTCACGGCCGCCACCCTGCGCTTCGCCTCCGGCGCGGTCGGCACGCTCGCGGCGGCCTGCGTGCTGGGCTGGAAGCACCGGGCCGGCCTGGAGATCCTCGCCGACGGCCTGGCCCTGTCGCTGGCCGAGGACGGCCTGACCGTCTGCGACGGCGACGGCGAGCGGCACCTGCCCGCCGACCCCGACGGCGCCCGGGTGGCCGTCGACCGGGCCTTCGTCGACGCGGTACGGGGGATCGGCGACGACGTCCGGGTCCCGTACGCCGAGGCCCTGCGCACGCAGCGGCTCGCCGTGGCGGTGGCCGAGTCGGCGCGTACCGGACGGGCGGTGGCGCTGCCCACCGGGCCGGCCGCGCGGCTCACCGCCGCGGTCGCCGACGCCACGCCGGCCGGGCCGACGGGGGTGACCGTCGATGCGTGACCGGGTGGTGGTGGTCAGCGGGCCGGGCCGGGTCGAGCTGGTCGAGCAGGACGCGGCCGAGCTGCGCGAGGGCACGTTCCGGGTGGAGACCCTCTACAGCGGGGTCTCGGCCGGCACCGAGCTGAGCTACGTCAAGGGCACCAACCCCTATCTGCACGTCACCTGGAACGCCGACCTCGGCCTGTTCCGGCCCGGCGGCGCCGGCACGCCGTACCCGGTCACCCGGCTCGGCTACATGCAGGTCGGGCGGGTGGTGGAGAGCCGCACCCCGGCCGTCGCCGTGGGCACGGTCGGCGCCATGACCTACGGCCACCGCAGCGGCTACGTCGCCGACCCGGTCGCCGAGCGGTTCGTGCCGCTGCCCGACGACCTCGACCCGCTGCTCGGCGTCTACGTCGCCCACATGGGCCCGATCTGCGCCAACGGCCTGCTGCACGCCGCCGCCGACGTGTGCGGCACCGACGTCCGCTCGCTCGGCGACGGGGTGCGGGGGCGGCGGGTGGCGGTGGTCGGCAGCGGGGTGGTGGCGCTGCTCACCGCGCTGCTGGCCCGGCGGCACGGCGCCGCCTCCGTGGTGGTCCTGGACCCCACCCCGGCCCGGCGGGAGGCGGCCGAGGCGCTCGGCCTGGAGACCCTCGACCCCGCGGCGGACGACCCGGCCGTGGTGCTGAAGACCCGCTGGAACCATGCCGCCGGCGACCGGGGCGCGGACGTGGTCTTCCAGTGCCGCGGCCAGGACTGGGCGCTCCAGCTCGCGCTGCGCCTGCTGCGCCCGCAGGGCACGGTGATCGACCTGGCGTTCTACCAGGCCGGCGCGGACGCGGTCCGGCTGGGCGAGGAGTTCCACCACAACGGCCTGTCGCTGCGCTGCGCCCAGATCGGCCGGGTCCCGCGCGGGCTGGCCCCCACCTGGGACCGGGAGCGGCTCTCCGCCGAGACCGTCGAGCTGCTGCGCCAGTACGGCGACCTGATCCGCAAGCACCTCGTCTCCGCCGTGGTGCCGCTGGAGGAGGCGCCGGCGGTGCTCACCGACCTGGCCGAGCGGCGCCGGTCCGAGCTGCAGGTGGTGCTCACCGGCTGAGCCTGGGCCGGCCCGGTTACCGTGCTGCCATGAGCACCGACGCCGGCCGCCCGCCCGGGCTCGCCGCCCTGCTGCCCTACCTGCGCGCCCACCGGGGCACCCTCGTTGCGGTGGGCGCGCTGTCGTTCACCGGCGCCGCCGCGGCGCTGGCGCAGCCCCTGCTCACCCGGGGCGTGCTCGACCGGATCACCGCCGGCCGCCCGGCGGCCGCCCTGGTCGCCGGCCTGGTGGCCCTCGTGGTGGCCGGCGCGCTGCTCGGCGGGCTCCGCGACTACCTGCTCCAGCGCACCGCCGAGGGGCTCGTGCTGGGCACCCGGCGGCGGCTCGCCGGGCACCTGCTGCGCCTGCCGATCGCCGAGTACGACCGGCGCCGCACCGGCGACCTGCTCTCCCGGGTCGGCGCGGACACCACGCTGCTGCGGGCGGTGGTCACCTCCGGCCTCTTCGAGACCGTCACCGGCGGGGTCATGGTGCTCGGCGCCGGCATCGCCATGCTGCTGCTGGACCCGCTGCTGTTCGGGGTGACCCTCGCCGCTGTCGCGGCCGGCGTCGGCTTCGCCCTCACCGTCGCCCGGCGGGTCCGCGGGCTGGCCCGCCGCGCCCAGGAACGGGTCGGCGAGATGACCTCCGCCGTCGAGCGGGCCATCTCCGCCGCCCGGACCATCCGGGCCAGCCGGGCCGAGCGGCGGGAGACGGCGACCGTGGTGGCGAGCGCCACGGAGGCGTACGCGGCGGGGCTGCGGGTGGCCCGGGCGCAGGCCGTGGTGGGTCCGGCCGGCACGGTCACCACGCAGGGCGCGTTCCTGCTGGTGCTGGCCGTGGGCGGGGCGCGGGTGGCGGCCGGGGCGATCAGCGTGGGCGACCTCGTGGCGTTCGTGATGTTCCTGTTCTTCCTGGTGCTGCCGCTCGGGCAGGCCGTGCACGCGTACACCCAGTTGCAGAGCGGGCTCGGCGCGCTGGCCCGGATCGAGGAGATCCTCGCCGTGCCGGGGGAGGGGGCCGACGAGCGGCCGGCGCGGATCACCGGCCGGCCCCGCGCGACCGGGCCGGCGACGCTCGAGTTCGACCGGGTCGGCTTCGGCTATCCGGGCGGCCCGCCGGTGCTGCACGAGGTGAGCTTCACCGTGCCGGCCGGCACCCGCACCGCGCTGGTCGGCCCGTCGGGCGCCGGCAAGTCCACCCTGCTCGCCCTGGTCGAGCGCTTCTACGAGGTGACCGGGGGCGCGCTGCGCCTGGACGGGGTCGACGTGCGCGACCTGCCCCGGGACGCGCTGCGGGCCCGGCTCGGCTACGTCGAGCAGGAGGCCCCGGTGCTCGCCGGCACGCTCCGGGACAACCTGCTGATCACCGCGCCGGACGCCACCGACGACCGGCTGCGCGCGGTGCTCGACGAGGTCAACCTCGGGCACCTGGCGGAGCGTACGGCCGACGGGCTGGACGTGCAGGTCGGCGAGGGTGGCGTGCTGCTCTCCGGCGGGGAGCGGCAGCGGCTCGCGATCGCCCGGGCGCTGCTGGCCGGACCGCCGGTGCTGCTGCTCGACGAGCCGACCAGCAACCTCGACTCCCGCAACGAGGCCGCGCTGCGCCGGGCCATCGACGCCGTCGCGGTGCGCCGCACCCTGCTGATCGTGGCGCACCGCCTCTCCACGGTGGTCGACGCCGACCAGATCGTGGTGCTGGACGCCGGCCGGGTGGTCGCCGTGGGCACCCACGACGAGCTGACCTCGGCCAGCCCGCTCTACCGCGAGCTGGCCACCCACCAGCTCCTCGTCGGGTAGGCGGTAAAACGTCCTGACCTGCGGAAACATGCCGAAATTCGGGCACCGTCCGGCAGTGGGGCCGCATGGGTGTCACAATCGGCTCCGATTCGCGTACCGTTGCCGCTCATGGGTGTGTCGCAACGTCTGAAGACCAGGTTCCGGCGGTTCCTCCAGCGCCCGGGAACGACCGTCGACCTGGCCCCGCTGGAGAAGCTGCTGCCGGCGATCGAGGCCCGCGAGGCGGAGCTGGAGAAGCTCTCCGACGCGGAGCTGACCGAGGCGGCCGGGCAGGCCGCAGGCTACGAGGAGATCTGCGCGATCGGCCGCGAGGCGGCCCGCCGCGGCCTCGACCAGCGGCCGTACGATGTCCAGCTGCTCGGCGCCATGGCGCTGCTGTCCGGCAAGGTCGCCGAGATGGCCACCGGTGAGGGCAAGACGCTGACCGCGACCGTCGCCGCCTACGGGCACGTCCGGATGGGCAACGGCCCCGTGCACGTGCTCACCGTCAACGACTACCTGGCCCGCCGCGACGCCGAGTGGATGGGCCCGGTCTACGCCCTGCTCGGGCTCACCGTCGGCTGGGTCAACGAGGCGTCCACCCCCGAGGAGCGGCGCGCCGCCTACGCCTGTGACGTCACCTATGTGGCGGTCAGCGAGGCCGGCTTCGACTTCCTCCGCGACCAGCTCGTCACCGACCTGGCCGACCGGGTCCAGCCGCCCATGGGTACCGCGATCGTGGACGAGGCCGACTCGATCCTCATCGACGAGGCCCGGGTGCCGATGGTCCTCGCCGGCGCGGTCCCCGGCGAGCAGGACCCCGTGCACGCCGCCGCCGCGCTGGTGCGCGGCCTGCGCAAGGGCAAGCACTACACGGTCGCCGAGGACGGTCGCAGCGTCGCCTTCACCTCGGCCGGCCTGGCCACCGTCGAGGCCAAGATGGGCGGCATCGACCTCTACGACGAGGAGCACGTCGGGCAGCTCTCCGCGGTCAACGTGGCGCTGCACGCCCACGCCCTGCTGCACCGCGACGTCGACTACATCGTCCGGGAGTCCTCGGTCGAGCTGATCGACGAGATGCGCGGCCGGGTGGCCCAGCGCCGCCGCTGGCCGGACGGGCTCCAGGCGGCGGTCGAGGCCAAGGAGGGCCTGGACGCCACCGCCGAGGGCGAGGTGCTGGGCACCATCACCGTGCAGGCCTACATCGCGCTCTACCCGAAGGTCTGCGGGATGACCGCCACCGCGGTCCTCGTCGGCGACCAGCTCCGCGAGTTCTTCGGCCTCGAGGTGGCGGTGATCCCGCCGAACACCCCGTGCGTGCGCGAGGACGAGCCGGACCGGATCTATGCCACCCGGGCCGAGAAGGAGGAGGCGCTGATCGACGAGATCCGGCGCTGTCACGAGGCCGGGCGCCCGGTGCTGGTCGGCACCCTCGACGTCAAGGAGTCCGAGGGCCTCGCCGCGGGGCTGCACGCGGCCGGGGTCCCGTGCGTGGTGCTCAACGCCAAGAACGACGACGAGGAGGCGGGGATCATCGCCGAGGCCGGCGCGTACGGCTCGGTGACCGTCTCCACGCAGATGGCCGGCCGGGGCGTGGACATCCGGCTGGGCGGCAGCGACCAGGCCGACCAGGAGCGGGTCGCCGAGCTGGGCGGCCTCTACGTGATTGGCAGCGGCCGGCACGACAGCCGCCGGGTCGACGACCAGCTCCGTGGCCGCGCCGGCCGGCAGGGCGACCCCGGTGGTTCGGTCTTCTTCGTGAGCCTGGAGGACGACCTGGTCGTCCGGCACGCCGGCGACACCGTCCCGGCCTCGCCGCGGATGAACGCCGACGGCCTGGTCACCGATCCGCAGGTCGACTACGCCGTGGAGCACGCCCAGCGGGTCGCCGAGGGCGTCAACCACGAGATCCACCGGAACACCTGGCGCTACAGCGTGGTGATCGAGCAGCAGCGCAAGGCGCTCGCCGAGCGCCGGGAGCGCCTGCTGACCAGCGACATCGCCGCGCTGATGCTGCTGGAGCGGGTGCCCGAGAAGGCCGGCGAGATGGACGAGGACCTGCTCGCCGAGGTGGCCCGCACGATCGCCCTCTACCACCTGGACCGGCTCTGGGCCGATCACCTGGCCGAGCTGTCCGAGATCCGCGAGGGTGTGCACCTGCGGGCGCTGGGGCGGCTCGACCCGCTGGACGAGTTCCACCGCAGCGCCGTGCCGGCGTTCAACGCGCTGGTGCCGGAGATCGAGACCCGGACCATCGCCACCTTCGAGGAGACCGAGTTCTCCGACGGGTGGGAGCCGGACGCCGCCAAGCTGGTGCGGCCGAGCGCCACCTGGACGTATCTGGTGCACGACAACCCGTTCGGCTCGGAGCTGGACCGGCTCATCGCCTCGGTGGGGCGGCGGCTCATCTCCGGTTCCCGCTGACCGTCCGCGAGGGGTCCCTTCCGGCACGTACGGCGCCGGAAGGGACCCCTTTGCGCGGTTTCGATCCCGGTTTGGGAGGGTAGTAGGCCGGGGCTTCGAGTCAGGGAGAGTAGCGACCATGGGACAGGCAACGGCGCCGGACGGATACACCGCGTGGACCGACGCGGAGGTTGCGGAGGCCGTGGCCCGGTGAACGTCGACATGCGGGACCCCGTGACCGACCCGCTCGGGGTGCTGGAGACCGCCGCGCTGCTGCGGGAACTGACCGCCGGCCTGATCGCGGTCGCCGACTTCGACGAGGCGCTGGCCCGGCTGGTCCGGATCGCCCGCGACGCCGTGCCCGGCGTCGACTGCTGCGGTTTCACGGCGCTGCGCGCCGGTGAGCCCGCCGGGGTGGCCGCCTCCGACCCGCAGCGGGCCGAGCTGGACGACCTGCGGCACGGCCCGGACACACCGGCCATGGCCGCCATCCGGCGGCGCGAGATGATCACCGCGGACGATCTGGCCGGGGAGACGCGCTGGCCGGCCTGGGCGGAGCGGGCACGCGGGCTGGGCGTGCACGGGGTGATCTCCGCGCCGGTGGACGTGGACGAGCAGGTGATCGGCGCCATCAACCTCTACGCCGCGTCGGCCGCCGCGCTCACCCCGCGGCACCAGCTCACCGCCATGCTCCTCGCCGAGCACGCCGGGCTGCTCCTGGCCGCCGTCCGGGACCGGGAGCGGCGGGCCGCCCAGGCCGACCAGCTCGACACCGCGGCGCTGGCCGACGGCGTCGTCGGGCAGGCCGTCGGCGTGATCATGACGCAGCGCGGCTGCCCCGCCCCGGAGGCCCTGGACGTGCTCCGCAGCGCGGCCTCCTCGTTGGACATACCGCTTCGCGAGGTGGCCGAGCGGCTCGTGCTCACCGTCTCCCGGCCCCGGGACAACTGAGCGACATTCGTTTCGCCCCGGTGGGCCTCGGGTAGCACCCTGGACTGGTGAGCTGCTCCGACCTGGGGAGGGACCAATGGAGAGCCGGCTGCGGGTGCAGGGGCACCCGATCCAACCGATGCTGGTGACGTTCCCGTTCGGACTGTTCGTCAGCGCCACGGTCTTCGACCTGGCCGACGTCGCCGGCGGCCCGGCCTTCCTCGGCGAGGTGGGCTACTGGACGGCGGTCGCCGCCCTGGTCGCCGCGGCGCTCGCGACGGTCGCCGGGATGGTCGACCTGTGGGATGTGCGGGCAGGGCGGACCCGCCGGACCGCGATCACGTTCAACCTGGTCAACGCCGCGATGGCGGCGCTGTTCCTGCTGACCTGCCTGATCCGGGCCCACGCGCCGCAGCGCGGCGCCACCGGCGTCGAGGTGGCCACCGAACTGCTCGCCCTGGCCGTGGGCTCGGTGGGCGTGTGGCTGGGCGCCCGGCTGATGCGGCAGTTCGACCGGGGCCGGGCGGTCGAGCCGACCGGCTTCGAGGCGCTGCGGGACATCCCCGGCGCGACCGTGGAGATTCCGAAGATCTGAAAAGACCTTGCCGGCCGGCGGCGCCGGTCGGCAGGCTCGGCCGGTGAACACCACACACGACGCCGACGAGCTGATCGCCGAGGGGGCGGCCGCGCCGGTCGAGGGCTGGGACTTCTCCTGGCTGGCCGGCCGGGCCACCGAGGAACGCCCGCCCTGGGGCTACTCCCGCCTGGTCGCCGCCCGGATGGCCGCCGTGCGCGCCGCGCTGGACATCGACACCGGCGGGGGAGAGGTGCTGGCCGAGGTCCCGGCCCCGCCGCCGCTCCTGGTCGCCACCGAGGCGTGGCCGCCGAACGTGCCGGTCGCCCGGCGCAGCCTGCGCCGGATCGGGGCCACCGTGGTGCAGGTGGCCGACCGGCCGCCGCTGCCGTTCCGCGACGCCGCGTTCGACCTCGTGGTGAGCCGGCATCCGGTGGACACCTGGTGGGACGAGATCGCCCGGGTGCTGCGGCCCGGCGGCAGCTACCTGTCCCAGCAGATCGGCGCCGGCACGGTGCGCGAGCTGAGCGAGGCCGTCCTCGGGCCGCTGCCGCCACCGGCCAGCCGCCACCCCGAGCAGGCGGTCGCCGCCGCCGAGGCGGCCGGGCTGACCGTGGTGGACCTGCGCACCGCCACCCTGCGAACCGTCTTCCACGACGTCGGCGCGGTGGTCTGGTTCCTGCGCAAGGTGGTCTGGACCGTGCCCGGATTCACCGTCGACCGCTACCGCGCCGAGCTGCGCCGCCTGCACGAGCGCATCCGCGCCGAGGGGCCGTTCGTGGCGCACGCCCGGCGCTTCCTCATCGAGGCCCGCCGCCCCTGACCCCGGTCAGTGCGCGGCGGCGCGGTGGGCGGCCAGCACGTCGGCGCCGAAGTCGCTGGCCGGGCGGCGCAGCACGGTGTGCGCGTGGTTGCCGTCCTCGGTGGTGTTGTCGTATTCGATCAGCAGGTCGTCGCCCTGGATCCGGTAGTAGTGCCGCTGGCCCGGCCCGGCCGGGCCGGCCCAGGCGAAGTGCAGCTCACCGCCGGCGAGCCGGCCCGCCTCCCGGGCCGCCAGCTCGGGCGGGAGCCGGTCGAGGTAGAGCGCCACGAGCCGGTCGAGCAGCGCCCGGCCCGTCGGGGTGAGCCGGCCCCGGGGCACACCGAGCGGGTCGAGCCGCCCCGGCGCGGTGGGCCGGGTGGCGCTGATGATGTCGGCCGGCGCGTCGTCGGCGACGACCGCGGCGGCCCGGCCGGCCGGCCCCAGCGCGTCGAGCAGCTCCCGGGCCAGGTCCTCCTCCGGGCCGAGCGGCCGGGAGACCGGCCGGCCGGCGTGCCGGACGGTGGCCGGGTTCGCGCCGAGGAAGATCGGGGCGGGGGAGACCTGGTCGTCGACAACGGTCATGCTGACCGACAGGTGGTGCCCCTCGAACCGCCAGGCCCACCGGTCGTCGCGCGCCGGGTCGCCGAAGACGGCCACCCAGTAGTCACCGCTGTGCCGGCCGCGCCGCCAGCCCTCCGCCCGGTCGAGCACCTCCTCCAGCGCCACCACAGCCATGGCCTGGGCGTACGCGGCGGGGCTGAGCGCGGTGGCGAGGAGCCGGTGGGCCGCCTTGCGGGCGGTGCCGTCCAGGTCGGCGAGGCTGACGCCGGGGCGGGGCCGGGGCCGGTACTCCAGCCACCGGCGTGCCGGCTCGTCGTCGAAGTCGTGCCGGGCCCGCTGCCGGGCCGGCTCGTCGAGCGCCGCCAGCAGCGCGCCGGCCGCCGCGCGCATCTGCTCGGGTACGGGATCCTCCACCGCCCCTGTATACCGCCCCGCCGCCGGTCGTGCCCCACCACCGGACCGGTCAGCTCCGGTCGCCGAGGAGAGCGAGCATCTCGGGCAGGTCGAAGAAGCGGGCGGTCTCGACCGCCGACGGGTCGCCGTGCGCGGGGTCGGCGCCGGCGTCCAGCAGCGCCCGGACCGCCTCGGTGTCACGGCGGAACACGGCCGCGGCCAGCGCGGTCTGCCCCCGGTCGTTGGTCCGGGCGGGATCGGCGCCCCGGGCGAGCAGCGCGCCCACGGTCTCCGGGTGGGCGTGGTACGCGGCCAGGATGAGCAGCGTGTCGCCCTTGGCGTTGGTGAGGTTGACCGGCAGCCCCGCGTCCACGTTCGCCGCCAGCTCGTCGGTCGTCCCGGCGCGCGCCAGGTCGAACATCCGGTGGGCGAAGGCGAGCGCCTCGGCGTCGAGTTCCTGGGACATCCGTCCAGGCTAGTGGGCCCTCACCGGCCCCGCCTGGTAGCTTGCCGAGCCGGCACGGGGGGCGCGAATGGACGATCGGGTGTACGTCGGCAACGCGGCGGTGGACGGGGCGACCGACGCGGGCTGGCTGCTGGGCCACTTCAAGCCGCCGGGCGACGTCCGGCACAGCACCGAGGTCGAGGTGAAGTGGGGCGTGCACCCGGCGGGGGAGACCCGCTCGCGGTGGGCCACCGGCGAGCGGCGTACCGCCCTGCTGGTGCTGATCAGCGGGGCGTTCCGGGTCGAGCTGGCGGACCGCACGGTGGTGCTGCGCACGCCCGGCGACTACGTGGTCTGGGGCCGGGGCGTCGACCACTCCTGGTACGCCGAGCGCGAGTCGGTGGTGCTCACCGTGCGCTGGCCGTCGGTCCCCGGTTACCGGGTGGACCCGCCCGTCCTGCGCTGACCTCCCGACGTACGGGCCGAGCTGTCCCAGCATCCGGTATTACCTACTAAACCCATAGGGTTTAAAGACTATGCTGGGCGGGCAACGTCGCCCCCGTACCCGTGAGGACGCCCCGCCCATGACCAGCTCCGACCTGCTTGCCGTCGCCGCCCGCTGGGCCGATCCGACCCGCTGGCCCGTGCCGCTGCGCTTCGACCGCGCCGAGCGGTGGTACGCGCGGCTCGCGGCCGACGCCGAGCACGAGGTCTGGGCGCTGAGCTGGCTGCCCGGGCAGGGCACCGACCTGCACGACCACGGCGGCTCCTCGGGCGCCTTCCTGGTCGTCGCCGGCACCCTCACCGAGGAGACGGTCGGCGGCGGCCGGTTGCAGCCGCACCGGCTCGCCCCGGGCGCCGGCCGGCGCTTCGGCTCCCGGCACGTCCACGTGGTCACCAACCGGAATGCCGAGCCGGCGGTCAGCGTGCACGTCTACCGGCCCGCGCTGCGCCGGATGACCCGCTACCGCCTCGACGCCGGGCGGCTCCTGGTCGCCGAGGTGGCCGAGGCCGGGGTCGCCTGGTGAACCGGCCCGCACTCCCATCCCCGACCGCCGCACCCGGAAAGGACGCCACGATGGCGCAGACCCCCCTTCGCACCGAGAGCTGTCCGGTCCCGCCACCCGGCTCGCGGAGCATCGACGAGATCCTCGCCGCCGCCCGCGCCCGGCTGCGCCGGCTCGACCCCGAGCAGGCCCACCTCGCGGTCCGGGGCGGGGCGCTGCTGGTGGACATCCGGCCGGCCGGCCAGCGCGCCGCCCACGGCACCGTGCCGGGCGCCCTCTCCGTCGAGCGCAACGTCCTGGAGTGGCGCTTCGACCCGCGCTGCGCGGCCCGGCTGCCGCAGGCCGTCGACTACGACGTGCCATTGATCGTCCTCTGCCAGGAGGGCTACACCTCGTCGCTGGCCGCCGCCGCCCTCCAGGACCTCGGCCTGCACCGGGCCACCGACGTGGCGGGCGGCTTCGCCGCCTGGCGCATCGCCGGCCTGCCCACCCTCGGCCCCACCCCGCCGCTCCGACCCTCGTCCACCGCGCCCCCGGTCACCGCCGGCCGGGCGCCCCGCTGACCGCCCCGCCGCACCCCCGGCGGGGCGGGGCGACCGCCCGCACAGGAGGCTCCCATGTCCGTCGTCGCCATCTCCTCCCGTCCGGCCCGGCCGGGCCGTCCCGAGCGCACGCCGCACCGGCCGCGTACCGCACCGACCCTCACCATCACCCTCGACCTGGGCGCGGGCGCGCTGACGCCCGGCCTGGCCCGGCTGGTCGACCTGCTGGACGAACTCGCCGCCTCCGGCGAGGGTCTGCTCCGGCCCGAGGAGCACCAGGCCGCCCGCGCCGTGCTGGACCTCCGCCGCGCGGCCGCGCCGCCGGAGCCGCCCGCGCCGTCCACCGGCGCCGAGGAGCCCGGCACCGTACGCCTCCTGACCGGCACCCGCCGGGTCCGCCACGACGGGGCCGAGGTGGCCCTCACCCGGATCGAGTACGACCTGCTGCTCTTCCTCGCCGAGCATCCCCGGCGGGTGTTCACACGGTTGCAACTGCTCGCCAACGTCTGGGGCTACGAGCACGCGGTGGCCCGCACCGTCGACGTCCACGTGCGCCGGCTGCGGGCCAAGCTCGGCGTCGACACACCGCTGGTGACCACCGTCTACGGCATCGGCTACCGGCTCGCCGACGAGGCCCGGATCGTGGTGGACCGCGAGCGCTGAGCCCTCGCCGGCCGGTGCGCGGCGTACCCGGTCCCCGGGTACGCCGCGTTCACGTTCGCGCCCGCACCGGCCACTGTGAACCGGGCGGGGACCCCCCGTAACGGGTCAACTCGTCGCTCTGCTGTAATCAACTCGGCCTCGTACGCAGAGCGAGCATCCGGCTCCGATGTGTTCGTCAATTGTCACATTCATGCAACGCGGCCGCCCCTTGACCCTCGCACAGGCGCCGGGAAGCATCGATGAAGCGGCGTCCCGGGCCGTGGGGAGATACCCGGACCAGCCAAGGAGGACCATGTCGGTCAGCCCCGCATCGTCGCGCGCCGGATGGCATACGTCCCAACCCGCGGTTCCCGGTCGTCCCCCCGGCGGCCAGCGTCGCCCCGCCAGCACCCCGACACCCGTGCTCACGGTGACCCTGAACATCCCGCTGGCCGGCGAGGAGTCGCTCACCCCGGCCGCCCGCCGGCTGCTCGACGCGGCCCGTGAGCTCCTCGAACGCGGCGACGCCGTGATCAGCACCGGCACCGCGCCGGCCGAGCGCCGCCCCGACCCGGTGCCGGCCGGCCGCTCCCCGGCGCGCCCCCTCGCGCCGACCATCCCGACCCTGCACATCCTGGCCGCGTCCCGGTCCGTGCTCCGCGACGGCGAGCCGCTGCCGCTGACCCGGCTGGAGTTCGACCTGCTGCTGCACCTCGTGGCCCATCCCCGCCGGGTGTTCACCCGCCTGCAACTTCTCAATGCCGTCTGGGGCTACGAGCACGCCGGCGTCCGCACCGTCGACGTGCACGTGCGCCGGCTGCGCGGCAAGGTCGGGGTGGACGTCCCGCTGGTCACCACCGTCTACGGCGTCGGTTACCGGCTCGCCGACGACGCCCGGGTCACCATCGACCGCACCGGCTGACGCCCGGTCCGCTTGTCACCTGCCGATCGCCTCCGGACGGAGCCCCGCCCGCCCGGCCGATCGCACCGTGACCCGTTCCGCAGGGACGGAGCCGCTACCGCCCGGCCGATCGCGTGGTGAGCCGTCCCGGCGGCCGGGCAGGATGGTCGGATGCGCGTCCGTCCCATCACCCCCGAGCTGCTCGTCGCCGAGCTGACCGACCGCCTCGCCGGCGCCACCGTGCCCGGCCGGCTGCGGGTGGCCGTGGACGGCCCGCCGGCCGCCGAGCCGGACGCTCTCGCCGCCGCCCTGGTCGACCCGCTGCGCGCCGCGGGCCGCCCGGCGCTGCACGTCCGGGCCGCCGACTTCCTCCGGCCCGCCTCGACCCGCCTGGAGCACGGGCGGACCAACCCGGACGCGTACTACGAGGGCTGGGTCGACGAGGCCGGCCTGCGCCGGGAGGTGCTCGACCCGGCCGGCCCGGACGGCTCGGGCCGGCTGCTCCCGTCGCTCTGGGACGCCGCCGCCGACCGGGCCAGCCGCGCCGCGTACGTCGACCTGCCGCCCGGCGGGGTGGTCCTGGTCAGCGGCGCACTGCTGCTCGGCGGCGGGCTCCCGTTCGACGTCACCGTCCACCTGGTGCTCTCCCCGGCAGCGCTGGACCGGCGGACCGACCCCGACCTGCGCTGGACCCTGCCGGCCTTCGCCCGGTACGCCGACGAGGTCGACCCCGCCTCCTTCGCCGACGTGGTGGTCCGCGCCGACGACCCCCGGCGCCCCGCCCTGGTGGAGGCGGCCTGACCCGGGCGGACGACCGGCATCCGGACGTCCGGCCCCGGAGCCGCCCGTATCGGGCGGGACCGGGCGGCGCAACTGCGCACGAACGGCGATGAAGAACGCGGAAATCCACGGTTTGATCGGCGGAGCGGGTGGGTAATCGCCCGGCTCACAGAGCACGGGTGATCGCGCCCGTGCATCCATCGGACCACGTTCCGGGGCGCTCGCGCCCCGGAGGTGTTATGAGGCCCCAGGAAAGGCAGGCAGCGATGCTCGTCCACGACACGACAGCCACGGGCCGCTCCCAGGCGGAGGTCGACCAGATCCGGCAGTCCCTGACGTCGCGGTACGACGAGCTGACCGCGGAGTACGAGCAGGCCGTGCTGCAGAGCCAGGTGCTCCGGCTGGTCGAGGTCGGCGACACCGCCGGCGACGACCAGGCCGACAGCGGCACCAAGACCGCCGAGCGGGACACCGCACAGTCCCTGCTGCGCAGCATCCTCGACCGGCGTGCCCAGTTCGAGCACGCGCTCGCCCGCCTCGACGAGGGCACCTACGGCTTCTGCGAGGGCTGCTCCGCGCCGATCCCCGTGGAGCGCCTGGAGATCTTCCCGTCCGCCACCTCGTGCGTGTCCTGCAAGCAGACCCGGGAGCGGCGGGCGGCCTGAGCGTCGCCCGGGTTGCCGGTCGGTCCCGGTAGCGGTGGACTCGCCACATGGGTGACATCAAGGTGGGCACCGCCTCCTGGACCGACCGGACCCTGCTGGACTCCGGCTGGTACCCGGCGAGCGCCGACACCCCGGAGAAGCGGCTGTCCTACTACGCCCGGCAGTTCCCGCTGGTCGAGGTGGACGCCACCTACTACTCGCCGCCGGCGGAGCGGACCGCGCGGCTCTGGGCGGAACGCACCCCGCCCGGCTTCACCTTCAACGTCAAGGCCTTCAGCATGCTGACCGGGCACCCGACCCGGGTCTCGGCGCTCTACAAGGACCTGCGCCCGGAGACGGAGAAGAAGAACCTCTACCCGGACGACCTGCCGCCGCAGGCGTACGAGGAGGTCTGGACCCGCTTCCTGTCCGCCCTGGACCCGCTGGTCGAGGCGGGCAAGCTGGGTGCCGTCCTCTTCCAGTTTCCGCCCTGGTTCACCATCCGGCGGGACAACAAGCAGTACCTGATCGAGGTGGCACGCCGGTGCGCGCCGCTGCGCCCGGTCTTCGAGTTCCGGCACGCCTCCTGGTTCGACGGCGACAACGCCGAGGAGACGCTGGGCTTCCTGCGGGAACACGAGCTGCCGTTCGTCTGCGTGGACATGCCGCAGGGACACAAGTCGTCCGTACCCCCGGTGCTGGCGGCCACCGCGGACCTCGCGGTGGTCCGTTTCCACGGGCACAGCGACAAGTGGACGAGCAAGGACATCCACGAGAAGTTCGGCTACGACTACTCCGACCGGGAACTGCGCGACTGGGCGCCGAAACTGCGCGAGCTGGCCGGCGAGGCGGAGCGCACCCAGGTGCTCATGAACAACTGCTACCGCGACTACGCCCAGCGCAACGCCACCACCCTCGCCGGTCTCCTCGACGTCGGCTGACGGGTTCACCCGGCCCGGGTGAGGCCGCCTCACCCCGGGCGCCAGCAGCATGGAGGGTGTGCGCGGTCCGTCGACCGACACGACCGCGCGGCCGAGGAGGAGGTGGGGTCATGACGGTGCGGGTCGTAGCGGACCGCCGTCGCGGCGGGGTGCTGCACGTGGTCGGGAACTCCGACGTGCCCCGGCGGGGCGGCCGGCCCGGTCGGTTCAGCCCGACCCGGCTCTGGCGAGGGCCCAGCGGGCCACCGCGACGCACCGACGACCGACGCTGGGAAACCGACGCACGGGGGTGGGCAGATGGCTGAGCAGATGATTTCCGCGTTCGAGTCCTCGCTGGACAAGACGAACGTGATGCTCAAGGAGATCGAGTCGGCGTACGGCTGGCCGAAGGAGCAGCGCAACCAGTCCTACGCGGCGATGCGTACCGTGCTGCACCTGCTGCGGGACCGGATGCCGGTGGGGCAGAGTGTCGAGTTCGCCCAACAGTTGCCGGTGCTGCTGCGCGGCGTCTACTTCGACGGCTGGCAGCCGGAGAACGTGCCGATCAAGCTGAACCGCGACGACTTCCTCTACGAGGCCCGGCAGGGCTTCCCGTACGACGTGGAGGGCGGTACGGAGCGGGTGGTGCAGGTGGTGCTGGACACCCTGCGCAAGCACGTGACCCAGGGCGAGTGGGAGGACGTCAAGTCCGCGATGCCCCGCGACCTGGTGCAGATGATTCCGTGACCGACACCGTCCCGGCCCGCTCCGCCGCACCGGCGGGGCGGGCCGGCGGCGTGCGGGTGACCGGCAGCCCGGCCCGCCGGGCCAGCCCGGCGAAGGCCACCGCGTCGACGATCGCCGCGCCGCCCGGGTCGTTGTTGAAGTAGACGTACGCCGGCTCGCCGGCCGGGAAGGCGGCGGCCAGCCGGCGTACCCAGGTGGCCAGCGCGGCGCGGCCGTAGCGGGGCCACGGCCGGGCCCGGCCCTCGTGCAGCCGCAGGTAGCCGAAGTCGGTGGTGCGCCACAGCGGGGTGATCGGGCGACTCAGCCGGTCCGCCCAGACCAGCGCCGCCCGGTGGCGCTCCAGGACACGCCGGGTGTCGTCGGTCCACCAGGACGGGTGCCGGGGTTCCACGGCCACCCGCACCTGCGCGGGGAAGAGTCGCAGCGTGGCGGCCAGGGCCGCCGGGTCGGCCCGCATGGTGGGTGGCAGCTGCACCAGCACCGGGCCCAACCGATCGCCCAGCCCCGTGGCCCGGTCCAGGAAGCGGGCCACCGGCTCGGCCGGCTCCCGCAGCCGCTTGATGTGGGTGAGGTACCGGCTCATCTTCACCGCCACCCAGAAGTCGTCCGGGGTGCGGTCCCGCCAGGCCACGAAGGTGTCCCGCTCGGGCAGCCGGTAGAAGGCGTTGTTGACCTCGACCGTGGCGAACCGCGCGGCGAAGTGCTCCAGCCAGAGCCGCTGCGGCAGCTTCGCCGGGTAGAAGCGCTCCCGCCAGTCCCGGTACTGCCAGCCCGAGGTGCCGACCAGGATCATCCCGGCCGCCTACGCGAGGTCGATCCGGAACACCTCGAAGGCGGCCCCGTACCGGACGCCCAGCCGGGTGCCGGCCGGCCGGGCCAGCCCCTCGAGGAACTCCTCGGCGTCGAAACCGCCGTCGCCCAACCCGCTCAGGTACGCCCCGTGCGCCCGCAGCGAGGCCACCCCGCGGTCGAAGCTGGCCGCCTGCTTGCCCTGCCCCGTCCAGCGGGCCACCGCGGCGGCTGCGCCGAACTCCAGGTCGTCCGGGTGGGCCACCACGGCGAGTACCCGCTGCCAGTCCTCGGCCAGCGGCGTCAACGGCTCCGGCTGTTCCACGGCCACCCCTCCCTCCCGCTCCCTTTTCCGCCATCCTGGCACCGGGCGCGCCCCGCCGCCCGGCGAGCGGCGCGGGGCCCGGCGAACCGTCCGTACGGCACCTCCCGGGCGTCTACGGTGTGGTTAGAGAAGATCGGGCGAGGGGTACCACCCGCTGCACACGGACCCCGACCAGGGGCGGCACACCGAGGGAGCACCCATGGCACTCAACGACGACGACATGCAGACCACCGGCGGCGGCGGTGCCGAGGGCCCGGCCGACGGTGGCGCGACCCCGGGCCAGCAGGACGGGGGCGCCGACGGCGGCGCGGACCGTGGCGCGGAGCGCGGCCGGGACCAGGGTGCCGACGCCGGCGCGGAGGGCCCGGCCGACGGCGGCGCGACCCCGGGCCAGCACGACGGTGGCGCGGACGGCAGCGCCGAGGGTCCGGCGGACGGCGGCGCGACCCCCGGTCAGCGCGACGGTGGCGCCGACGGCAGCGCCTGACGCATGACCGCGACGCACCTCGACCCGCCGGGTGGCCACGGCCGCCCGGCGGTTCCGTCTTCCGCGGCCGACGCCCTCGCGCGCTGCGTGGCGGTCGAGCCCGCCAAGTTCGCCGCCGACCACTGGGGGCGCAGCCCGCTGCTGTCCCGCGCCGCCGAGCTGCCCAACCCGGCCGGCTTCATCGACCTGCTCAGCCCCGCCGACGCCGACGAGCTGCTGAGCCGGCGCGGCCTGCGTACCCCGTTCCTGCGGGTGGCCAAGGAGGGCGAGCTCGTGCCGGCGGCGCGCTGGACCGGCGGCGGCGGCGCGGGCGCGGAGATCGGCGACCAGGTCCTCGACGAGAAGATCCTGGCCCAGTACGCCGACGGCGCCACCCTGGTCCTCCAGGGCCTGCACCGCATCTGGCCGGCGCTTGTCGACTTCGCCCGCGACCTGGGCACCGCGCTGGCCCAGCCGTTGCAGGTCAACGCCTACCTGACCCCGGCCGGCAACCAGGGGTTCGCCACGCACTACGACACCCACGACGTGTTCGTGCTCCAGGTGGACGGACGCAAGCACTGGCGGATCCACCCGCCGGTGCTGCCCGACCCGCTGGAGAGGCAGCCCTGGGGTGGCCGGGCCGACGAGGTCTCCGCGGTCGCCGAGGGCCGCCCCGCGCTGGACGTCGTGCTCGAACCCGGCGACGCGCTCTACCTGCCCCGCGGCTGGCTGCACAGCGCACAGGCGCAGGAGTGCAGCTCCCTGCACCTGACCGTCGGCATCCGGGCGCTGACCCGGTACGCCCTGGTCGAGGAACTGCTGGCGCTCGCCGCCGAGGACGCCCGGCTGCGCGCCGGGCTGCCGTTCGGCGTCGACGTGGCCGACCCGGACGCCATCGAGCCGGAGGTGACCGAGACCGTCGAGGCGCTGCGCGACTGGCTCCTGCGGGCCGACCCCGCGGCGGTGGCCGCGCGGCTGCGCGCCCGGGCCTGGCCGGCCGCCCGTCCGGCGCCGATCAAGCCCCTCGCGCAGGCCGCCGCCCTGGCCGCGCTGGACGCGGACAGCCGGGTCGCACCCCGCGCGGGGCTGCGCTGGCAGCTCACCCCGGCCGCCGACGGCAAGGTGGCGCTGCGCCTGTTCGACCGCACCATCACCCTGCCCGGCACCTGCGAGCCGGCGCTGCGCGCGCTGCTCGCCGGCGAGGTGACCCGGGTCGGCGACCTGCCCGGCCTGGACGACGACGCCGACCGCCTGGTCCTGACCCGCCGCCTCCTGAAGGAAGCCGTCCTGACCCCCGCCTGAGCCCACCCGCGCCCGGCCCCGGCCCGGTGATCATGAAGTCGGCGGCACGACACGCCGTCGCCGACGCCGCCAACTTCATGATCGACCGCGTCCGGGGCGGCGGGCGGCGGCGGGCCCGGTCAGCGGGTGGCTGTCAGGGCCAGCAGGAGGGCGGTCGTGGCCAGGCCGGTGGCGGCGACCAGGAGGATCGGGCGGGGGGTCAGCACGGCGTGGCGGCGGTCGGCGAGCAGCCGGGCCGGCGCCAGCCCCACCAGCGGGCCGAGCAGCGTCACCACCAGCGCCAACACCGGCATGCCGACCGCCAGGTCCCCGCCCGAGCCGGCGCCCAGCGCCCGGGCTCCCTCGCCCAGGGCGTACGCCACCAGCGCGCCGCCGATCCCGCACCCGATCAGCAGCGGGTTCGCCGAACCGGGCAGCTCACCGGGCTGCCGGGTCCGGTCCAGCAGCTCGCGCACCCCGCGCAGCAGCGGCACCGGGTCGCCGGTGGCGTCGCGGGCCGGCCCGGGCGGATCACCCAGCCGCCGGCCGCCCGCGCCGATCCGGGCGCGGAGCTGCCCCCACAGGTGGGCGGTCTCGCCGTCCACCCGCTCCACCATCCGCTGCGCCTCCGCCACCTCCGCCTCGGCCTGCCGCACCTGCTCGGCGGCGTCGGCCACCGCGCGGTCGGCGGCGGCGACCTGCTGGGCGTACCAGTCGTGCGCCTCGGCACGCTGGGCGGCCACCCGGGCGGTCAGCTCGGCGAGCCGGCGGACCTGGGCGGCGTACGTCTCACTGGCGACCGGTTCGTTCATCGGGAGGGACCATAAGGGATGATCACCTGTCCGGTGCGGTGCACCGCCCGGTCGAAGTAGAGGCCCCGCCACGGGCGGGGGTACCAGTCCGGCCCGCCGGTGCCCGGATAGAGCGAGGAGCCCAGCTCGGCGCCCTGGACGTCGAGCGCCACCCAGGCCCCGATCTGGTCGGTGCGCGCCGCCGGCCCGCCCAGGTCCACCCGCATCCGGGCCACGCCGCGCCACCAGGCCAGCACGTGGGTACGCCGTTCCGGCCCGTCGTGCAGGATCCGGCGCAGCTGCTCCAGCCCGGTCCGCCGGCCGGCCTTCCCGGCGAGCTGGCCGGCCGCCGCGTCCACCGCGTACAGCAGCAGGAAATGCGGGGTCTGCGGGGTGCCCGGGCTCCCGAGCGTGTCGCCCACCTCGGCCATCAGCTCGGGCACCGTCTCCTCGTCGTACCAGGCGGCGTCGTCGGCCAGGTCCTCGTAGAGGGCGCGGGCGGCCGGGTCGGCGTCCGGGTCCAGGCAGGCGATGGAGAACCGGGCGGTGCCGGGGCGGTACTGCCGGGCGAGGGAGCGGGCGGCGGCGTCGAGCACGGCGCACGCCTCGTCGACCCGGGTGCCGAGCACGGCCAGGTTCCGCCCGGGGGCCCGGGGCAGGCGCAGCGCCGCCGAGCGGGCCTGCACGTCGATGATCTCGCCGAGCAGCGCCACCGGGCTGCGGGGTACCCCCTGTTCGGGGGCGGTCAGCGCGCGGAAGTCGGGCGCCTCGGCCAGCCTCGGGATCGCGTCGCCGTCGAAGAGGCGGGCCGGGGCGGCGTCCTGCGGGCGCATCCGCCACAGCCGGTGCTGGAGCTGGCTCCACGTCTCCCAGTCACCGGCGGACGGGATGCGGGCCACCTCGTTGCCCTCGGCCAGTCCGGACTCGGCGTTGACCACGGCGTGGTGCCGGGGCAGTGACTGCGCGGCGTCGTTGCGTTCGGCCAGGATCCGTAGCGCCTTGGGCAGCGCGATGCGCAGGGTGAACTGGGCGACCAGGGCGGGTCGCCCCCACAGCGCCTCGATGCCGCGCACGTCCTGCGAGGCGAGTACCAGGTGGATGCCCTGCGAGCGGCCCCGCCGGGCCAGGTCCTCCAGGAGGTCGGCGGCCTCCCGGGCGACCACGTCCCGGCCGGCGAGCAGCGCCTGGAACTCGTCGACCACGGCCACGATCCGTGGCCAGTGCCCGGTCGGGTCCACGGCGCGCAGCTCGGCCAGCTTGGTGACCTCGTGTTTCTTCGCGGCGTCGGCCCGGCGGCGCAGCTCCTCGGCGAGGAACCGCAGCAGCGCCAGCCCGAACTCGCGGTCGGTGTTGACGTTGATCCCGACCAGCCGCATGTGCGGCAGCCAGCTGGGGTCCCGCCGGCCCTGGGCGAACCGGGCGAAGGACACCCCCTCCTTGAAGTCGAGCAGGTAGAACTCCAGCTCGGCGGGGGAGTAGCGGGCGGCGAGCGCGCCGATCCACGCGAAGATCAGGTTGGTCTTACCGGTGCCGGACGGGCCGCCGATCAGCGCGTGCGGCGGGTAGTCGCCGAGGGTGAGCAGCACCGGCCGCCCGTGCGGGCCCTCGCCGATGGGCGCGGTCAGCCCGTGTGCCGAGTCCTCCCGCCAGTACTCCCCGGTCGGGGGGAGCAGGTCGGTGAAGGGCGCCGGGGGCGGGCCGGCGTTGACCCGGGAGGCCACGTCGCGGCAGGTCTCGGTGACCAGCGTGGCCGGTGGCGGGGCGTCGAGCGCCACCGGCAGGCCGCCGATCCGGGCGTCGTCCGGGTCGACGACCACCCGGGTGACGGTCGGCCCGTCGGGCAGGTCGATGCCGCGGACCACCAGGTGCACACCGCAGGCCGCCCCGGTGCGCACGACCCGGTCGAGCTGGCCGCGCTCGTGCCGGGTCAGCTCGTCGCCGCCGAGCAGCACCGCCACCCGCCACGGCTCCGGGCGCCGGCCGGTCGCGGCGGCCAGCTCGCGCAGCGACGCGTACTCGCCGGCCAGCACGGTCTCGTTGATCCGGCGGATCTGCTCCACGAGGTCGTCGAGCAGCCGGCCCAGGCCGCCGGGGCCGACGAAGGTGAGCAGCCCGGCGGTGCCGAGCGGGGCGAAGCCGGCCAGCCCGCCGCCCAGGTGCTCCGGGTCGTACCCGAAGAGCCGGACCGTGCCGGGGTCGGCCCGGCCGACCGAGCGCAGCAGCAGCGCGGGCACGACCGCGGCGACGCCCTCCCGGTCGCTGCCGGCGAGGTGCACGTGTCCGGCGTCGAGCAGCGGAACCAGTGCCGGCACCGGCTCGGCGCCGGCGATGCGTACCGTGCCGATCCGGACCGCGCCGGGTGGCTCGGCCCGGGCGGCGGGGGTGGCCTGCCAGCGGTCCCACGGCGCGGAGGCCGCACCGGGTGCCTCCCGGCCGGCCGCGGCGGCGGCCCGGCGGGCCAGCTCGGCGATCCGGGCGGCGTGCCGGGTGTCGATCTCGGCGAGCCGGCGGTCCCGCTGCGCGCCCACCCGTTCGGGCACGGCCGCGGCGGCCCGCCGTACCCGGGCCAGCCGGTCGCGGCCGGCGGCCAGGTCGGCGTCGGCGTCGGCGAGGCGGTTGCGGGTGGCGCCGAGGGCCTCGGAGAGCATCCCCCGGACCCGCGTGACGAGTTGCGCGCGGACGTCAGCCACGGGACGGCTCCCGGTCGTCGGTGTCCTTGGGCAGGTCGCGGCCGAGCCGGTCGAGCAGCACTCCGGTGACCACCCCGGCGGTGACGGCCGGGTCGGCGGCGTGCGGCTGCTCCTGCTCGTCGCGGCGCGGCGGGGGCATCCGGCAGACCCGGGTGAGCAGGGTGTCGAGCACCGGCGGCGGAAGGCCGGGCAGCAGGTCGCGGACCCGCCCGTCCAGCTCCCGGCGCAGCCGGCCCAGGTCGTCGGCGCGCGGCGGGTGGCCGAGCAGTTCGCCGGCCAGGCCCCGGAGCATGGGCGGGGCGATCGCGGCCAGTCCCAGCCCGACGTCGGCGTGCGCCCGGCGCAGCTCCCGGTGCAGCCGGTCCCGGTCGCCGGCGCGGATCCCGGTCACCACCCGGCGCAGCAGCTCGCGGGAGTCCTCGACCCGCTCGTCCGGCTCGTCCGGCGCGCCTTCCCGGCCGCCGGTGAGCTCCGCGACCCGCACCGCCCACCAGCGGCGTACCGCGGGCTGCTCGTCGCGCTCGGGGGCGGCCTCGGGTGCCGGGGGCGCGACGTCGCCGCGGGGTGCGTCGTGCCGGGGCCGCCGGTCCCCGGCCGTCGGCGCGGGCGCACCGTCGGCGGCCAGCCCGATCGCGGCCAGGTACGCCGACAGCTGCTCCTGCGCCACCCGCAGCGCGTACCCGGCGGTCTCGGCGTGCTCGGTCGCGGCGGAGAGCTCCGGCACCCCCATGGGGTTGGCTGACTCCTGGCGCACCCAGCGCAGCCGCTCGGTGGCCTGGCCGAACTTCTCCAGCGCGGCGGCGAGCTGGGCCAGGGGCAGTTCCTCGGCGGCGGCGCGGACCTGCGCGCCGATGTCCTCGACGATGGACACGGCCGGTCCTCAGAGGGTGGCGACGTAGAGCTGCGCCTGCTCGACCGCCACCAGCGTGGCGGCGAGGCACTCCTCCAGCTCCTGGCTGGCCTGGGTCAGCGAGGCCTGGGCCGCCTCGACGGTCTCGTGGCCGCTGCCCTCCAGCGCGCCGGCCAGGGTCTGCTGTGCCTCGGCCAGCTTCTCGCCGGCCGCCTGCACGGCTGTCTGCCCGTCTCCTATCTGCTGGAGAGCGACATCGATCGCTGCCTTCAGCTCGGCGACGCTCGCCACGGGGGACCTCCTGGGGGCGGGGGAGATCTCCATTACAACCCATCCCGACGGGTGGGCGAACATCCACCCTCGCGGCGTTCCTGCCCGGGTGTCCGATTACCGGCCTGACGTGCGGGAAGGCGCTGCACGGTCGGTTCCGACCGATCCCGCCGGCGGACCGCCGGGTCCCGCCCACGGGACGTACGGCAGTGCCGGAGACCGGTCAGCGGGGCAGGCGGCGCGGCCCGTACACCTCGGCCCCGAGCGCGCCCACCCGGGCCCGCAGCTCCCGGTCGGCGGTGACCACCGCCCGCCGGCGCTCTGGCGCGGCCGCGACCAGCGCCACGATGGTGTCGTCGCCGGAGCCGGGCGCGGAGACCACGGCGACGCCGGGCACCGCCGGGACGTTCCGGGCCGCGCCCTCCACCACCAGGACCACCTCGACGGGCGGCGGCAGCTCCGGCGGCACGCCCGCCGCGGCGACCGGCACCAGCGCGTCGCGCAGCCGGGCGGCCGCACCGGCCCGGTCCCGCCACCAGCCGTCCGGGCGCGAACCCACCACGTTCGCGCCGTCGACGATCAGCAAGGGAGTGGTCTCCATGTCCCCAGCGTGCCACCCGCCCGCGTTTGTCGCGCCGACCGCCGGGTAGCCACCGCCGACCGTGCCGCGCTCATGTCGCGCCCCGGCGGCCGTGCCGACCGACTGCGGAGGAGAACTGATGGGACCCGGTGACTTCGGCAACGACCCGTGGGACGAGTTCCTGGCCCGGTACTTCGGGCGGGGTGAGGGGGGACGCCGGCCGGCGCACCGGGTCGACATCACCCGGCTGATGACCGCCGACGCGCGGGAGATGCTGGCCGACGCCGCCCGCCGCGCGGCCCAGAAGCACAGCAATGACCTGGACACCGACCACCTGTTGTGGGCGGCGTTGCAGCGCGAGCCGCTGCGCGACCTGGTCCGGCGGGCCGGCGCCGACCCGGACGCGCTGGTCAACGCCCTCGGCGGGCGCGGTGACGGCGCGCCCAGGGGTGAGGTCCCGCCCAACCTGTCGCTCACCCCGGCGGCCAAGCGGGCGCTGCTCGACGCCCACCAGCTCTCCCGGGCCATGGGCGCCAACTACATCGGTCCCGAGCACATCCTCATGGCCCTGCCGCTCAACCCCGAGTCGCCGGCCGGCCGGATGCTCGCCGCGGGGCGGATCCAGCCCGAGTCGCTGCAGGCGGCCAGCGCCGAGCGCGGCCCGATGACCGGCCCGAAGCCGGACCGCGGCACCCCCACCCTCGACCAGTACGGCCAGGACCTCACCGACCTGGCCCGGATGGACCAGATTGACCCGGTGATCGGCCGGGCCGACGAGATCGAGCAGGCCGTGGAGATCCTGTCCCGGCGCACGAAGAACAACCCGGTGCTGATCGGTGAGGCCGGCGTCGGCAAGACCGCCATCGTAGAGGGGCTCGCCGAGCGGATCTGCGACGGCGACGTCCCGCAGACCCTCATCGGCAAGCGGGTCATCCAGCTCGACCTGGCCGGACTGGTCGCCGGCACCCGCTACCGGGGCGACTTCGAGGAGCGCCTCAAGAAGGTGATCGACGAGATCCGCGCCCACCGCGAGGAGCTGATCATCTTCCTGGACGAGATCCACACCCTGGTGGGCGCGGGCGGCGCCGGCAGCGAGGGCGGTATGGACGCGTCCAACATGCTCAAGCCCGCCCTGGCCCGCGGTGAGCTGCGGGTGATCGGCGCGACGACGCTGGACGAGTACCGCAAGAGCATCGAGAAGGACGCGGCCCTGGCCCGCCGGTTCCAGCCGGTGCTGGTGCCCGAGCCCGGCGTCGAGGACACCATCGCCATCCTGCGCGGGCTGCGCGACCGCTACGAGGCGCACCACCAGGTCCGTTTCACCGACGAGGCGCTGGTCGCCGCCGCCGAGCTCTCCGACCGGTACGTCACCGACCGCTACCTGCCCGACAAGGCGATCGACCTCATCGACCAGGCCGGCGCCCGGGTGCGGCTGCGCACCCGCACGCCCGCCGCCGACGTGCGCGACCTGGAGCAGCAGCTCGACGACGTACGCCGGGACAAGGAGCAGGCCGTCTCCGACGAGCAGTACGAGCGGGCGTCCACGCTGCGCGACCGGCTGGCCGAACTGGAGGACCAGATCCGCCGCGCCCGCGGCGACGAGGGCCCCAGCCACGTGCCCGAGGTCGGGCCGCGGGAGATCGCCGAGGTGGTCTCCCGGGCCACCGGCATCCCGGTCAACCAGCTCACCGAGGAGGAACGGGACCGGCTCCTGCGCCTGGAGGGGCACCTGCACGAGAAGGTCGTCGGCCAGGACGAGGCGGTCAGCGCGGTGGCCGAGGCGGTCCGCCGCTCGCGTACCGGGCTGGCCGACCCGGACCGGCCGATGGGCAGCTTCCTCTTCCTCGGGCCCACCGGTGTCGGCAAGACCGAGCTGGCCCGGGCGCTCGCCGAGGCGCTGTTCGGTGAGGCCGACCGGATGGTCCGGGTGGACATGAGCGAGTTCCAGGAGCGGCACACGGTCAGCCGGCTGGTCGGTGCGCCTCCCGGGTACGTCGGCTACGAGGAGGCCGGCCAGCTCACCGAGGCGGTGCGCCGCCGCCCGTACGCGGTGGTGCTGCTCGACGAGATCGAGAAGGCCCACCCGGACGTGTTCAACATCCTGCTCCAGGTGCTCGACGACGGCCGCCTCACCGACAGCCAGGGGCGCACGGTCAACTTCAAGAACACCGTGCTGATCATGACGAGCAACCTCGGTTCGGAGCTGATCACCGGCACCCAGCGCACCGTCGGCTTCGGGGCCGGCGAGCCCGGCGAGCAGCAGACCAGCGAACTGCGCGAGCGGCTGATGCGCCGCCTGCAGGAGAACTTCCGGCCCGAGTTCATCAACCGGATCGACGAGGTGATCATCTTCCAGCGGTTGGAGGCCGAGCAGCTGCGCGAGATCACCGGGCTGCTGCTGGAGGAGACCCGCCGCCGGCTGCACGCCCAGGACATCCGGGTCGAGTTCACCACCGCCGGCGTGGACTGGCTCGCCGAGCACGGCTACCAGCCCGAGTTCGGCGCCCGGCCGCTGCGCCGGGTCATCCAGCGCGAGGTCGACAACCGGCTGTCCCGGATGCTGCTGGAGAACGAGATCTCGCCCGGCCAGCAGATCACCGTCGACGCCCGGGAGGGCCAGCTCGCCTTCGACGTGACCGCCGGCGACCGCGGCTACACCGCGGCGGCCACGTCCCATCCGCGATGAGGGACGACGCCCGAGCCCCGACGGATCGGAGGGCGGACATGACCGAACCCGAGGAGACCCAGGAGGACACCGAGCGCAGCGAACCCATCGTCACGCCCCCGACGGCCAACCCCGCCCGGGTCAAGGTGCCGCCGGAGGGCGTGAAGCAGCACACCGACAAGGACGAGGGCGACCCGACGCCGTCCGGGCCGCCGCCGGGAGAGGAGGCGTGATGGTACGCGAGGCGCGACTCGATCCAGAGGTCGAGGTGATCTGGGACGACTTCCACGCCGAGGTGAACGTCCCCTCCGAGCAGCTGCGGCGGTGGCTGCTCACCCGGGGCTCGGGGGAGGAGGCGTTCGGCCCGAACCCGGATCTCGACCTGCCCGAACCGGGGCGGCGGATCCTCCAGGTGCTCACCAAGCGCAAGGTGGACCTGACCCCGGAGGACATCGAGGTGATGCGGGACGCCATCGAACGGATCCGCACGCTCAGCGCGGCGAAGCCGAGCCGGGGCAACGCCGACGACGAGTGGCGGCACTCCCTGCTCGACCTCGGCCACGACGTCCTCATCGAACGCTGACCTTCAACACGGCGGCACCCGGGAGCGTCCCGGGTGCCGCCGTCGGTCTACTCCGATTCCATGCTCGGCAGCTGCAGCCCTGCCGCGTCGGCCGCGTCCTGCCGCTCGCCGCGGGCCCGCTCCTCCCGGCTGAGCAGGTTGGCGAACTCGGTGATGTCGGCCGGCTCGGGAACCTCGGGCAGCCGGCGCAGGAACGCCTCCAGGTCGGCGGACGCGGCGGTGTGCGCGGCGGCCGCCTGGCGCAGCAGCTCCCGCTGGTCGGCGGCCGGGTACAGATCAGTCATGCCGCCCAGATACCCGCGCTCAGGCGGTTCGCACCCCGCCCGCGCCAGTCGGCTGTGCGCCGAAGTCAGGGTGGGCCAGCAGCCAGGCCAGATAGTCCGGGTGGTTCGCCAGCGCGTCGGTGTACGCCGACACCGCTGTCTCCAGCACCGGCTCGGCGACCCGGGCCGCCGGGGCGTCCGGGTGCCAGCCGAGCAGCAGCCGCCAGCGCAGCGGCGTCCCGGCCAGCCGGCGGGTCACCAGGCCGGCCACGGGGCGGAAGGTGGCCTGGCACAGCGCCACCGCCTCGCCCGCGTCGACCAGGTCGAGGCAGGCCCGCACGTCCGCCTCGTAGACCTTGCGGGGGGTGAAGCCGGCGCGGGCGCAGGCGGCGGCGAAGCAGTCGCCGAAACACCCGTCGCCGGGCGCGGCGACCCACTGCTCGCGTCGCAGGTCGACGAGGCGCACCTCGTCGCGGCCGGCCATCGGGTGGGTCTGCGGCAGCAGCACGAAGACCGGGTCGACGGCCACCTCCCGCCAGCTCAGCCCGGACTCCGCCGACGGGGTGGCGTCGCCGCACACCCCGCTGAGCGCGAAGTCGAGCCGCCCGCCGGCCACGAGCTGGGCCAGCTCGTCCACCGACCACGACGCGTACGTGGTGATCTGCACGTCGGGGCGCTCGGCGGCGAGCCGGTGCACCAGCCGGCCGAGGATCGGGCTGTTCACCCCGCCGAACCGGTAGCGGCTCAGCCGGTCGCCCGCCCCGGCCAGCCGCGCCGCCTCGTCCTGCAGGCCCTTCATGGCCGGCAGCAGCACCCGGGCCCGGTCCAGCACCAGCTCGCCCAGCGCCGTGGGCCGGGCGCCCCGGCGATCCCGCTCGAACAGCGGCCCGCCCAGGGTCCGCTCGATGCGCTGGAGCTGGGCGGTCAGCGCCGGCTGGGCCAGGCCGAGCGTCGAGGCCGCCTTGGTGACGCTCCCCGTCTCCGCGATCGCGCACACCACCCGCAGGTGTCGCAGCTCCAGATTCATAGGGTGACGGTAGGACCACCCAGCGGCTGCGCGGAAGGGTCTTCGGGCATCGGTATAGCTGTATGGGGCAGTGGTCAGAGGTCGCGCGGGCGCTCCAGGTCCGCCAGCCGGGTCCGCCGCCCGCTGACCACGTCGCGCACCTTGTCCAGCACACCCACCGCCGGCTCGACGATCTTGTTCCACGGCGGGGTGGCCGGGGTGCCCGGGTGCGGGCGCGTCGGCGCGGCCTCCTCGGCGATCTCCCACCGGTTGCCCAGCCGGATCAGCTCCGCGTCGCTGGCCACCTCGCGCAACGGCGTCACCAGCGCGGCGACCCGGCTCACGTGCCGGCGCACCCGCTCGGCGACGTCGGCCACCGCCGGGTCGTCCGGTCCGGACAGTCCCTTCAGCGCGGTCAGCAGGGCGGCGTCCGCCTCGATCTCCCGGTCCACCAGCTCGGCGCTCTCCGGGACGGCGGCCCGGGCGGCCGGGAAGAGATACTGCTCCTCGGCGGAGAGGTGGCGGGACACCGCGGCCGTCAGCACGTCCAGCACCTCGCGGCGGCGTGCCGGCTCCAGGGCCGCGTCGGTGGCCTGCGCGGCCAGCCCGAGCAGCGCGCGGTGCTCCCGGTCCACGAGGTCGGCCAGGCTCCGGCCGCCCGGCCGGTACGCGTCGTCGGCGGCGGGCGGCAACGGCGGCAGGGGGACGGTCATGGTGCCCTCCTTCAGGTGGCGGCTACGGCCATCCGCACCCGGCGCGTCTGACGCCGCGCCCCGGCCCGGGACAGCCGATCGACGGGCGTGGTGGTCCGGCGGTACCCGCGCCCGCGATCCGCGAAACCGCGGCCCGACCGGGGTCGACCGGCCGGCCGGACCGGCTGGTATGAAGAAGCGATGACGAGCGACCCCGCCTCCGCCCGGCCCGACCCCACCGACGAGGTCGTGGACCTCTGCCGCGACCTGCTGCGCATCGACACCACCAACACCGGGGACAACGACACCAGCGTCGGGGAGCGCCGGGCGGCGGAGTACGTCGCCGAGAAGCTCGCCGAGGTCGGCGTCGACGCGGAACTCATCGAGTCCGCGCCGGGCCGGGCCAACCTGGTCGCCCGGATCCCCGGCACCGACCCGGGACGGGACGCGCTGCTCGTGCACGGCCACCTCGACGTGGTGCCCGCCGACCCCGACGAGTGGTCGGTGCACCCGTTCTCCGGCGAGATCCGCGACGGCTACCTGTGGGGCCGCGGCGCCATCGACATGAAGGACTTCGACGCGATGGTGCTGGCCGTGGTCCGCGGCTGGCAGCGCGCCGGGATCCGCCCGTCCCGGGACGTCGTGCTCGCCTTCACCGCCGACGAGGAGGCCGGCAGCGACTACGGCGCGCACTTCCTCGCGCAGCGGCACCGGCACCTCTTCGACGGCTGCACCGAGGCCATCGGCGAGGTCGGCGGCTTCTCCTACTCCGTCGACGAGCAGCGGCGGCTCTACCTCATCGAAACCGCCGAGAAGGGCATCGACTGGCTGCGCCTGCACGCCAAGGGCCGCCCCGGCCACGGCTCGATGGTGCACGACGACAACGCCGTCACCGCGCTCGCCGAGGCGGTGGCCCGGATCGGTGGGCACCGCTTCCCGGTGGTGATGACCGACACCGTGCGCGCGTTCCTGGCGGAGGTCTCCGACGTCCTCGGCATCGAGATCGATCCGGACGACCCGGAGACCGCGATCGCCAAGCTCGGCCCGATCGCCAACATCATCGGCGCGACGATCCGCAACACCGCCAACCCGACCCGGCTGGCCGCCGGCTACAAGGACAACGTCATCCCGGGCCGGGCCACCGCCACCATCGACTGCCGCAGCCTGCCCGGGCAGAGCGAGCTGCTGGAGCGGCAGCTGCGCGAGCTGGTCGGGCCGGACATCGCCATCGAGTACATCCAGCGCCAGCCCGCCCTGGAGACCACCTTCGACGGCGACCTGGTCGAGGCCATGTCCGCCGCCCTGTGTGCCGAGGACCCGGGCGCCCGGCCGGTGCCGTACATGCTCTCCGGCGGCACGGACGCCAAGGCGTTCTCCCAGCTCGGCATCCGGTGCTTCGGCTTCGCGCCGCTGCGGCTGCCCGCCGACCTCAATTTCTCCGGCCTGTTCCATGGCATCGACGAGCGGGTTCCGCTGGACGGACTACAGTTCGGCGTGCGGGTTCTGGACCGCTTTCTCCGCAGCTGCTGACGGTGCCCGCCGCGCCGCCGCCGGCGCGGAACCTCCCATCGCGAAGGGACTGCCTCACATGACCGACCAGCACGGTGAGCTGGACGCCGCCCTCGAGCGGGTGATCGACGCCGCCCGCGCCCACCTGGCCGCCGTCCGCGCCGCTCAGGGCCGGATCGACGACGACGCCGTCTGGCAGGCGTACGTCAACTTGAACAACGCCTCGTTCGCCTACGACGAGCAGCTGCTCGACGCGTTCGGCGAGGTGACACCGTGGGACGTCGAGTCGATCGACCCGGACGAGGCTGACGAGCGCTTCGGCGGGGCCGAGGGCGTCGAGGCGACCGACCCGCACCCGCGGGTGATCTCGGTGCGGCAGCGCCGGGACTACCGCGTGCCCAGCGTCTCCGCGCTGATCAGGGCGGCCGAGGCGGCCCGCCGCGAGGGCACCCCGGAGGAGGATGAGCCGGCCGCGGTCGAGGGGGTCGGCGAGGCCGTGCTGGAGCTGCTGCAGAGCGGCGACGGCTCGCTCTCCGCGCTGGACGTGCCGGAGCTGGAGCCGCTCGACGGTGTCGTCATGGTCAGCGAGGTCGGCACCCCGGTCGACCTGGAGTCCTTCGACGACGACGACCCGGTCGGCCCGTTCCAGCCGGCCGCCGACGACCGGCTCGTCGGCCGGCTCGACGAGCACCCGTTCCTGGAGCTCGACGAGGAGCACGACCACGCCCACTAGGCAGTGCCGCCCCGGGGCCCACCGTGTGGTGGCCCCGGGGACGCTCCCGCCCGGCCGCCGTCAGTACGAGAGGCCCGGCTGTGGCTGGTTGACCAGGCGGCGGCGCAGCATGACCTGCCGCGTGCCGTCCCGGTACAGCCGCACCCGGGCCAACTCCCAGCCGGAGAACTCCGCCTGGATCGCCAGCTGCGCCGCGGCGGTCAACCGATCGACATTCGAGGGCAACCGCAGCGGCGCGTATTCGTAGTCCATGGCCTCTATGCTGCCCAGCCCGGCAGCCCGCCGCCACCCCCTGACGGTGACCCCCGTCGCCTCTTCGCCCACCCGGGCCCCGTCGGACGGCTCAGCCGTCCCGTTCCGGGTAGCCGATCGGCACGGCCGAGACGTCGTCCAGCGCGGTGACGATCTCCTCCGGCAGGGTGATCCGCTCCACCTGGAGCGCGCCGAGGAGCTGCCCCACGGTCCGGGCGCCGAGGATCGGCGCGGTCACGCCGGGCCGGTCCCGGATCCAGGCCAGCGCCACCTCCAGCGGCGACACGCCCAGGCCGCCGGCCGCGATGGCGACCGCCTCCACGATGCTGGAGCAGCGCGGCTCCAGGTAGGTGGCGACGAAGCGCTCGAAGTGCGGGGACACGGCCCGGGAGTCCGCCGGGCGGCCGTTGCGGTACTTGCCGGTGAGCACCCCGCGACCCAGCGGCGACCAGGGCAGCACGCCCAGCCCCAGGCCCTCGCAGGCGGGCAGCACCTCACGCTCCACGCCCCGCTCCAGCAGCGAGTACTCGACCTGGGCGGCCACCACCGGGGCCCGTCCCGGCCAGGCGGCCTGCCAGGCGGCGGCACGGGCGGTCTGCCAGCCGGAGAAGTTCGACACCCCGACGTACCGGGCCTTGCCGCTGGACACCGCGTGGTCGAGCGCGGAGAGGGTCTCCTCCAGCGGGGTGTGCGGGTCGTACCCGTGTACCTGCCACAGGTCGACGTGGTCCGTGCCGAGCCGGCGCAGCGACGCCTCCAGGGTGCGCAGCAGGTGCCCCCGGGAGCCGTCCCGGCGGCGGCCGCTGCCCGGCCGCAGCCCCGCCTTGGTGGCGATGAGCAGGTCGTCGCGGGGCACCAGGCTGCCCAGCAGGGAGCCGATCACCGACTCCGCGTCGCCGTCGGCGTACACGTCGGCGGTGTCCACGAGGTTGCCGCCCGCGTCGAGGTAACTCTTCAGCTGGGCGGCCGCGTCGTCGGCATCGGTGTCCCGTCCCCAGGTCATGGTGCCGAGCGCGAGCCGCGAAACCGCCAGCCCGCTTCGGCCGAGCGGTCGCTGTTGCATGGGTGAACCTTATTTCGAACCCGGCGTCACGGATATCCTCGCCGCAGTCAACTTCCTGCGCGACCTCCCCTGGGTGTGACGTGTTCGGGGTGAGCCGGTGATCGGCGGGGCCACGCGCATTGCGTAACCTGATGCGACCTGTGGTGCGGACGGTGGGAGGACCAGTGCGACTCGGGCTCAGCCTCGGATACCAGACGGCGTGGAGCACGCCGGCCGACCATTTGGCGCTGGCGCAGGAGGCGGATCGGCTCGGCTACTCGGTGGTGTGGGCCGCGGAGGCCTACGGCTCCGACTCGCCGAGCATGCTGGCCTGGATGGCGGGCCAGACCGAGCGGATCGACGTGGGCGCCGCGGTGATGCAGATCCCCGCCCGCACCCCGGCGATGACCGCGATGACCGCGGCGACCATCGACACCCTCTCCGGCGGGCGGTTCCGGCTCGGCCTGGGCGTCTCCGGCCCGCAGGTCTCCGAGGGCTGGCACGGCGTCCGCTTCGCCAAGCCCCTGGCCCGCACCCGGGAGTACGTCGACATCGTGAAGCTGGCCGTGGCCCGCAAGGAGGTCGCGTACGACGGCGAGCACTACACGCTGCCGCTGCCGGACGGCCCGGGCAAGGCGCTGCGGCTGGGCTTCCACCCGCCGCGCGAGCACATCCCGATCTACCTGGCCGCGGTCGGCCCGAAGAACCTGGAGCTGGCCGGCGAGATCGCCGACGGCTGGCTCGCCGTCTTCTACGCCCCCGAGTTCGCCGAGGAGCAGCTCGCCTCGGTCCGGGCCGGCCGGGCCCGGGCCGGCAAGGAGCTGGCCGGCTTCGACGTCGTCCCGTCGGTGCCGGTGGTGGTCGGCGACGACATCGCCACCTGCGCCGAGCTGGTCCGCTGGTACGCCGCCCTCTACGTCGGCGGGATGGGCAGCCGGCAGCAGAACTTCTACAACCAGCTCGCCACCCGGATGGGCTACGGCGACGCCGCCCGCGAGGTGCAGGACCTCTACCTGGCCAAGCGGCAGCGCGACGCGGCCGCCGCGGTGCCCATGGAGTTCATCGACCGCACCTCGCTGCTCGGCCCGAAGGAGCGCATCGCGGAGCGGATGCGGGAGTACGCCGCCGCCGGCGTGACCACCCTGTCGGTGACCCTCTTCGTGGCGGACCGGGACAGCGGCGTGCAGACGCTGCGCACCGTCGCCGAGGCGCTGGAGCTGTCCGGAGTCGGCGAGTGACCTGGGTCGAGGCCATCGTCCTGGGCATCGTCCAGGGGCTCACGGAATTCCTGCCGGTCTCGTCCTCCGGGCACCTGCGGATCACCTCGGCGATCTTCTTCGGCCGGGACGCCGGGGCGTCGTTCACCGCGGTGACCCAGCTGGGCACCGAGGCGGCCGTTCTCATCTACTTCTTCAAGGACATCTGGCGGATCATCCGCACCTGGGTGCTCGGCCTGTTCGACCGCTCGGTGCGTTCCAGCCTCGACTACCGCATGGGCTGGTACGTCATCGTCGGCACCATCCCGATCGGCATCTTCGGGCTGCTGTTCAAGGACCAGATCCGCACCGCCGGCCGGAACCTGTGGCTGATCTCCTTCACGCTGATCTTCTTCGGCCTGGTGCTGGCGTTCGCCGAGTACTGGGGGCGGCAGACCCGCACGCTGGAGAACTTCCGGATGCGCGACGGCGTCATCATGGGCTTCGCCCAGGCCATGGCGCTGATCCCCGGTGTCTCCCGCTCCGGCGGCACGCTCACCGCCGGCCTTCTGCTCAACCTCACCCGCGAGACGGCGGCCCGCTACTCGTTCCTGCTGGCCATCCCGGCCGTGGTGATCTCCGGCGTGTTCAGCATCCCGGACGTGTTCGAGCCGTCCGCGCCCGGCACCGCCGCGCCGAGCGTGGCGCAGATGGTGGTCGCCACGGTGATCGCCTTCGCCATCGGGTACGCGGCCATCGCCTGGCTGCTGCGCTACGTCGCCCACCACACCCTCTACCTGTTCGTCCTCTACCGGGTGGCGCTCGGTTCCCTGGTCCTCTGCCTGCTCCTCACCGGCACGATCAACGCCACCTGAGCCGACCCTGGATATGCCACTGGCCGGCACCCCGTGGTTCGGGGTGCCGGCCAGTGGTGTTGGCTCAGCTGTTCCAGTTGTGGGCGACGATGTCGGTGGCCTGCTGCTCCCACTGCGCGTAGGCGTCGGGGTAGGCGGAGACCTGCACGGTCTGGGCGGCCTCGGTCAGCGGCATCTTGTCCCAGCCGTCGACCTGCTTGAGGCCCTTCTCGAACGCCATGGTGGAGTATTCGGGGTTGGTGATCTGCTCCGGCGTGCCCCAACCCGAGGAGGGGCGCTGCTGGAACAGGCCCAGCGAGTCGTGGTCGTTGGCGTCGCCGAGGTGGCCGAGGTTCTCCAGCTTCGACTCCTGCAGGCTGGTGGCGATGGAGATGACCGCGGCCCGCTCGGGCAGGCCGGCCTTCTTGGTGGCGGCGATGATCGCCTTGGCGTTGGCCAGCTGCTCGGCGTTGAGGTCGATGTGGGACTGGGCGCCCTGCACGGTGGCGACGGCGGCCGGCTT
>NZ_JBEXLM010000038.1:0-58321 GCF_040609975.1 Micromonospora sp. NPDC004551
CCCGGTTTTTGTTTCGGTGCTGTGTCCGTTCTCTTCCGGTGGGGGGGGGGGGGGCGCGGCCCGGGCGGGGGCCGGGGCGCCACCCCCCGGCCGGTGTGGTGCGGGGTCCAGGGCAGCGGGGCGGTCCCGGGGGCCGGTCTGGCGTGGATCCGGGGGCAGCGGGGCGGTCCCGGCGAGCGGTGTGGCGCGGGGGCGCCAGGGGGAGTGGCGGGTGTGGCGGCACCTGGCCCGGCCGGGCGTCGGCCCGCCGGGTGGTGCCGCCCGCCACCGGGCCGGTCAGGACTGGCTGACCAGCCGCTCCAGCGCCGCCTTTCGGCTGTCCAGTAGTGCGAGCAGGACCGGGGGGTCCAGCTTGCAGGCGGCCTTCAGGTGGACGTGCGCGGAGACGCTGCTGCGGCCGCGTACGGTGATCGGGCCGACCGTGGCCACGGTGACGTTCTCCTGCTGCAGGCCGAGCGGCTCGCCGCCCACCGAGTGGCACAGCACGTACCACGTTCCGTCGGGCACGGAGTCGAAGACGTACTCGCCGGGCTCCCGCAGGATCGTGCAGCGCAGCGGGGCCCCTTCCGGGATGCGGTGCGGGAACAGGCCCATGAAGATCAGGCCGTCGGGGCCGCCCTCGGGTGGTCCGTACACGGTGCCGCCGATCCGGTTCTGGGAGGCGCCGCGGTTCTGGGTAGGGATCCGCGGGGCGTAGCCGCCCATCCGGCGGTAGTTCGTGGGGGAGAGCCCGACGCTGCGGGTGAACCGGGTGCTGAAGGTGCCGACGCTGTTGTAGCCGACCCGGAGGCTGATGTCCGCGACGTTGAGCCGGGTGGTGATCAGCAGGCGCTTGGCCTCCTGGAGTCGGATCGCCGAGAGGAATCGTCCGGGCGAGATGCCGGTGACGCGCTGAAAGACCCTGGTGAAGTGGAATTTACTGAACATGGCGGCCCTTGCCATGTCATCCACCGTTAATTGCTCGGAAAGGTTTTCGAACATCGTGTCAATTACTCGCTCCACTGCTCTCTCGGTGCTGCTGTGCATTTGCGCGCTCCCCGCATGAGATGCCTGCGTGAGTTGCGATGGCCAGCTTTTGAGGCCACCGGTGGGGATTGACCGGAGGGATCACCCCGCTACGGCGATCGATGCTAGCCAATGAAGAAAAGGCTCGCAACACGTGCCGCAATCGGAGCTTAGCGCCGCGTGACGGGGGCTCGCTTATCGAGCCTTGCGGAGTAGTGGAAAGTGCTGCTGTCTATATTTATCGGATGTGGGGGTGCGCCGGGCGCGCACGAATGTCGGTGTGGCCTCCCCGTTTGCCGGTGAGTGACCGCCGTCACTTTGATGATCACAGAGTAGCGCTGCGACCGCAGAATGTGACAGAGGTCACATCCCCGGGCCGCACGGGTGAGGGGCCGTCATACTTTCGATTGCTGGTTGATCTACGAGCGGTAGACCGAACCGCCAGCGCCCTGGGGGGGCCGTGCGTATCTCCGAGCTCAGTCGGCGCACTGGAGTGTCGATTCCCACCATCAAGTTCTACCTGCGGGAGGAGCTGCTGCCGCCCGGGTCTCCCAAGGCCCGCAACCAGGCCGAGTACGGCGAACGGCATCTCCGGCGCATCTGGCTGATCCGGACCTTCACCACGGTCGGCGGCCTCGACCTGTCGTCCGTGCGCAAGCTCATCCAGGTCATCGAGGACGAGAGCCTGCCCCTGGCGGCCCTCTATCGGATACTCGACCGCACCATGGCCCGGCCACCGCTCGAACCGCCCTGCCCGGACAGTGTGACGCAGGCGCAGGACCAGGTCGGCCGCCTCATGGAGCAGCTGGGTTGGCGCCCCCTCGACGACTCTGGCGGTGCCACCACCCTGGTGCAGGTCCTCGCGGCGTTGCGCACCCTGGGCTGCGAGTCCGACCTGGCCTTCCTGCTGCCGTACGCGCAGGCCGCCGAGGCGCTGGCCCAGGCCGAGCTCGACCTGCTGGCCGGCGACGACGGGGAGCCGGACCGCGGTGCGGCGGTCGTGCGGGGCGTGCTGCTCGACGTCGCCTCGGCGGCGCTGCGCCGGATGGCCCACGAGCAGCAGGTGCTGGTGCGGCTGCCCGACGCCGCCGGCTGAGCGGCGGCGCCCCGGGCGCGGTCGACCCTCATTTAGCAAGTTCCAAGAAGACTTCCCCGGGCCAGCTGCAGCAGGATGTGGATAACCGGCAAATAGTGCTGCGGCAGAGTATTGGCGTCGGCTGCGGCGACTGGAAAGAGCGGGCGTCGACGGTAATTGCCGACCGAGTCAAGCTCTGGACGTCAACTGCTCAACGCAGCTTCGTTTCCCGGTCGGACGACGGCACGTCTACCAATTGACGGTGAACAATATCCGTCCACAATGGTGGGCGTTTGCCGGGCGGCCGGGAGGCGGACGCGGGCGACACCACGTCTGGGAGGAAAATTGACACCGAAACGATCGGGCGCAATCCGTCGTGCGCTCCCCGCAATCTTCGTGCTCGCCCTGGTGGCCGGGCTGTTCGTCGTCGCACGGCTGCCCGCCGCATCGGCCCAGGAACGCTCGTCGCTTGCCGGCAGGTTCCGGTTCACCGAGCTGCCCATCGCCCTGCCGCCCGGCCTGCCCCAGCGCACCGTCCGGCAGGTGAACCCGGCCTACCAGCACATCCGGGCCTGGATCTCCTCGGTCGGCGCGGCCATCGCCGTCAACGACATCGACGGCGACCGGGCCCCCAACGACCTGTGCCTCGTCGACACCCGCAGCGACAGCACGGTAGTGACGCCCGCCCCGGTGCCGAACCAGCCGCCCCGGTACGCGCCGTTCGTCCTCGACCCCGCCCCGCTGCCCACCCACGCCGCGATGGCCCCGATGGGCTGCGCGCCGGGTGACTTCAACGGTGACGGGCTCACCGACCTGCTGGTCTACTACTGGGGACGGACGCCGGTGGTCTTCCTCCACCGGCCGGGTACCGCGGCCACCCTGTCCGCGCAGGCCTTCCAGCCGACCGAGCTGGTGCCCACCACACCCGGCCCGAACGGCGCCTACCAGGGCAAGTTCTGGAATACCAACGCGGTGTCCATCGCCGACTTCGACGGTGACGGCCACCCGGACATCGGGGTGTTCAACTACTTCCCGGACAGCCAGGTGCTCGACCCCGCCGGTCAGCCCAACGTCACCATGAACCACTCGCTGTCTCGCGCGACCAACGGTGGCGGGGCGCACCTGCTGCGCTGGACCGCCGCGACCAGCGGTGCCCGGCCCTCGGTCAGCTACGTCGAGCAGGACGCCGCCGTGCCCCCGGCCGCGGCGACCGGGTGGACGCTTGGTGCGGGCTCGGCCGACCTCGATGGCGACCTGCTCCCCGAGCTGTACGTCGCCAACGACTTCGGCCACGACCACCTGTTCCGCAACGACTCCACCCCGGGCCGGATCCGGTTCAGCCTGACCGAGGGGCGGCGGGGCGCGTTCACCCCGAAGTCCATGGTGGTCGGTCGTGACTCCTTCAAGGGCATGTCCATCGACTTCGCCGACCTGGAGGGCAAGGGCCGGTTCGACATGTTCGTCAGCAACATCACCACCTCCTGGGGCCTGGAGGAGAGCAACTTCGTCTGGCGCAACAACGCCACCAGCACCGAGGACGCCCGGCGCCGGCTCGAGCGGGGCGAGGCGATCTTCGACAACAAGGCGGCCGACCTCAACATGGCCTGGGTCGGCTGGGGCTGGGACAGCAAGATGGCGGACTTCGACAACAGCGGCCGGCTGTCGGTGGTGCAGACCGCCGGCTTCGTCAAGGGCAAGATCAACCGGTGGTCCTGGCTCCAGGAACTGGCCATGAGCAACGACCTCATGCTCGCCGAGCCGCACATGTGGCCGAAGGCCGAGCCCGGTGACGACATCGCCGGCTCCCAGCCGTTCGCCTTCTGGGTCCGCGAGGACAACGGGCGCTACGCCAACATCAGCGCCGAACTCGGCATGACCGACGGCACGCCCAGCCGCGGCGTCGCCGTGGCCGACACCGACGGCAACGGCGCGCAGGACTTCGCCGTGGCCCGCCAGTGGGGCGCTCCCGTCTTCTACCGCAACGAGAACGCCGGCCAGGGCAACTACCTCGGGCTCCGGCTGCACCGCCCCGCCGACGGCGGCGGCGACGGTCCCGGCACCCCCGCGTACGGCGCGCAGGTCCGCATCCGCACCGCGGACGGTCGTACCCAGCTCGCCCAGCTCGACGGTGGCTCGGGGCACTCCGGCAAGCGGAGCTTCGACGTGTTCTTCGGTCTCGGCGCCGCCGGCGACCGGCCCGTCGAGGCCGAGATCAGCTGGCGCGCTGTCGACGGCACCGTGCACCACCAGACCACGCAGCTGACCGCCGGTTGGCACGACGTCGTGCTCACGGATGTCGCTCAGGAGGTGAGGTAGGCATGACCGACGTACGTAACGCACCGTCCACCAGGGACGATGCCAGCAGCACCGCACCGGTCAGTCCGGCGCCGGTCACCGGCCCGACCACCGGCGGGAAGGTCACCGGAATGGGCGCCCCGCCCGAGGGCGTACCCCCGCGCATCGACCGCCGCGACCCCCGCTACCTGGCGCTGCGCAACTTCGCGCTCTCCATGAGCGTCTTCAACATCTTCGGCTACACGGTGCTCGGCTTCGAGCAGCCCTGGACCTGGCCGCTGTTCGCGCTGGCGATCGGCTACACCGCCGAGATCGTCATCGAGCAGGTCACCGCCTGGGCGCAGCGGCGCCGTCCGGCGTACCGCGGCAACGGGGTGTGGGGCATCTACACCTTCCTGCTGCCCACCCACATCACCGCGCTGGCCGCGAACATGCTCCTCTACGCCAACGACCGGTTCTGGCCGATCGCCTTCGCCGTGGTCGTCGCGATCGGGCAGAAGACGGTCCTCCGCGCCCCGATCAAGGGCCGGATGCGTCACTTCATGAACCCGTCGAACTTCGGCATCACCATCACGCTGCTCACGTTCTCGTGGGTGAACATCGCCCCGCCCTACCAGTTCACCGAGAATGTGCCGGACTCGATCCGGATGATGGTGCCGCTGATCATCATCACCGCCGGCACGGTGCTCAACGCCATGCTGACCCGCAAGGTCCCGCTGATCGTCGGCTGGCTCGGCGGCTTCGTGATCCAGGCGCTGGTACGGCACTTCATCTGGGACGTGGCGCTGTGGGGCGCGCTGGTGCCGATGACCGGCGTGGCGTTCGTCCTGTTCACCAACTACATGATCACCGACCCGGGCACGACGCCGGCGAAGGGCCGCGACCAGTTCATGTTCGGTGCGGGCGTCGCCACGGTGTACGGCATCCTCCTGGCGTTCAACGTGGTCTACACCCTGTTCTTCGCCGTGACGATCGTCTGCCTGCTCCGCGGCCTGTACTGGTGGGGCCGGCACCTGCGCGGGCGGCGGGCGGAGTCCTCGCCCGCGACCGCTGCGCAGCCGGCGCCGGCCTGACACGGCGGCGCGCAGACGCGACAGCAGGGCGGCGGTCCCGGATCGGGGACCGCCGCCCTCGTCGTCGCCAGGCTCAGCCGTGCGGCCGGTCCGGCAGGTGGCGCAGGCGCAGCACGACGCACGTCGCCGCGAACGCGCCGCCGTTGTTGACCAGCAGGACGTGGTCGCCGGGCGCGAGGGCCCGCGTCTCGATCAGGTGCGTCAGCGCGGCGACGTGGTCGTTGACCCCGAGGTGGCCGACCCGCCGGCCGTAATCGAGCACGCCGCGGGCCGGGTCGACGCCGATGGGTTCGAGCACGCTGCGCACGTACGGCTCGCCGCCGGAGAAGAGGTGGACGGCCCGGGTGATCTGCTCCGGCAGCACGCCGGCCTCGGCCAGGGTGCGCCGGGCCAGGGCGGTCCGTTCCTCCTGCAGTGTGCGCTTGACCCGCGCGAAGGCGTCCGGGTCCGCCGCGGCGAACCGGGCGAAGCGTGCCCCCAGCGCCATCGTGCGGCCCACCGTGCAGGCGGGCGGGAACAGCGGGTGCTCGTCGCGGTAGAGCTGTTCCCCGTCCGGCATCGACACCGAGCCGACGGCCAGCACCTCGGCGAAGCCGTCCCGTCGGGACAGCACGAGTGCCGTGCCGGCGTCGCCGAGCACCGAGCCGCGGTTGGTGCCCGCTCCGGCGCTGTAGCGCCAGCGGTCCACCAGGGGTGTGCCGAAGTTGTCGGCGCCGGTCACCAGGGCCGCCCCGGCCGACCCGGCGAGGTACGTGGCGGCCAGTTCCACGGCGGCCAGCAGGCCGTTGCAGGCCTGCCGGACCTCCATGGCCAGGGCGGAGCCGCCGACGGTGTGCCGCTGCACGTAATGCGCCGCCGGCCACCCGTCGGGGCCCTGGTGCACCGTGCCGGCGTGCAGCACCAGCCGGAACTCCTCCGGCAGCACGCCCGCGCCTTCCAGGGCCTGCCGGGCCGCTCGGACGGCCAGGTCCGGCGCTGCGACGTCCCCGGCCACGGCCGCGCCGAGCCAGCCGTCGGCCGCCCAGCTCTCCCGGTCGTACAGGCCCTGTTCCACCGCCTCGCGGGTGGAGACGGTCGGCGGCACGCACGCCCCGATCCCGGCCAGAAACAGTCCGTCGGTGCGCACTATGCCTCCATCGTGGCGCGTCGGTCGGCGAGGGCGGCGGCGACCCGGTCGGCCAGCACGGGCGTCGGCGCGGTGGCGTCGAGGACGAGCCAGCCGTGCCGCTCCGCCCACCGGTCCAGCACCGTCAGCAGGGCCCCCTGGTGGGCCAGGAAGCTCGACCGCGAACAGCTCAGGTCCATCCCGCACTCGAAGGGCAGCGGCCGGCCGTCCTTGCGCGCCCAGGTCAGCTCCGGCTCCAACCGCAGGTGGACGACGAGGTCGACCGGCGGCAGCCCGGCGGCGACCGCCTCCACCCAGGCCGGGTCGGCGCCGTAGGCGATCTCGGCGGCGGCGTGCTTCATCCAGTAGCCGTCGAGCAGCACGACCTCGCCGGGCATTCCGCCGGCCCGGTCGGTGAGCGCCAGGGCGCTGGCCCAGAGCAGGAACAGCAGGCGCGGCCCGGTGGACATCCGGGCCGCGCACGAGCGGGCCTGGCGTTCGTCGGGCCGCAGGCAGGCCGCGGTCGGATAGTCGGCGGTGGCCAGCACGTCCCAGCGGTCCACGCGGCGTGCCGGGGTGCCGGCGGCGGTCAGCCGCCGGTGCAGCAGCCCGGTCAGTGTCGACTTGCCCGCGCCGTCGCCGCCGACGACGGCGACCAGGGCGGCGGCGTCACCGGGCCGCCCGTTCACCGGCCCGCCTTGGGGCCGGCCGGCACGGGGTCGGGTAGCCGGTCGGTGCGGGGCTGCCAGGCGAAGCTCGGCTCCGGGCGTGCCCCTGGCGGTGGCGTGGTGCCCGGCGGGGCCGGTTCCGGTGCGCCGTCGCCGAGCAGCCCGAGCGCGGCCAGCGCGCGCAGGTCGTCGCCGGCGTCGCCGGGCCGGGCGTCCCGCCACCGGCGCAGCACCGCGTCGTCCACCCGGTAGCTCTCGCCCGGCCCGATCAGGGCCAGGCCGTCGCGGAACCGCAGCGGCGTCGCGTAGGGGCTGCGCCAGGCCGGCGCGGCGGCCGGCGGCGCGGGGAGCGCGGTCAGCGGCGCGGGGAGCGCGGTCAGCGGAGCCGACCAGCCCTCCAGCGCGCACCAGGCGAGCAGCAGGTTGCCGGCCCGCAACCGCCGGTCGGTGAGGCCGCGCAGCCGGGGGAGGGGGTCCCCGGCGGCGACCGGCTCGTGCAGCAGCGCCCAGAGCGGGCCGGCCCAGGGCGCGGTCACCGGGGTGCGGGTCAGCCGGCGGAACAGGAACTTGTCCCCGAGGTAGATGTCGTCGGACGCGGCCAGCGCCGCCTCGGCCGCCGCCGTCAGGGCCAGCGACGAGGAGGCCAGGGCGGTGTACGGATCGCGGGCGTCGAGCGCGCCGAGGACGTCCTCGGCGTAGCCGGCGAACTGCGCCGCGTGGTGCGCCATGAAGATCTGCCGGACCACGTCCCGGCGCAGCCGGCCGAGCTCCCGCTCCCATCCGTCGGTGCAGCGCAGCCGCCACCCGGTCAGCACCCGGACCAGGCCGTGCCGGGTGCGCGGGTCCAGGTTGAGCTGGCCGCGGTCGGCTCCGGTCACGGCGTACGCCGAGCCGACGTCGATCAGCCGCGTCACCATCGCGGCGTCCAGCGTGAGCACGTGGACCTCCACGCCGTCGCGGGTCAGCACGGCGCTGCTGCCGGGCGGCCGGTCGGCGACCACGTAGAGGTCGACGTCGGAGGTGGCGTGGCCGAGACCCACCGCGAGGCTGCCACCGAGGAACGCCAGGTGGACCTGTTCGGGGCCGCCCAGGTCCTCGACGACGGCCCGCGCGGCGGCGCACTGCCGGTCGGAGAAGACGGCGTCGGGCACTGGCCGCAGCCCGCTCACCGGGCCGCTCCGTCCCAGGTCACGGGCAGCCGCCACGGCCCTCGGATGAACATGTCGGTCCGCCATTCCAGCTCGTCGGGCGGCACGGCCAGCCGGAGCCCGGGCAGCTGCGTGAGCAGGCTGGTCACGCCGACCTGCAGTTCCACCCGGGCCAGCGGCGCGCCGAGGCAGTGGTGGCGGCCGTGGCCGTAGCCGAGGTGCGGGTTCGGGCTGCGGGTCAGGTCGAGGTCGTCCGGGTCGGCGAAGACGTCCGGGTCGCGGCCGGCGGCGTCCACGAGCGGCACCACCACCTGGCCGGCGCGGACCAGCCCCGCGGACAGCGGCACGTCGTCGAGGGCCACGTGTGGCGCCCCGCCGGTGGCGTTCAGCGGCGTCAGCCGGACCATCTCCTCGATCGCGGCGTCGACCAGGCCGGGGTCGGCGCGCAGCCGTTCCCACCGGCTGCGGTCGGCGAGCAGCAGCCAGACGCAGCTGGCGAGTTGGTTGGCGGTGGTTTCGTAGCCGGCCATCAGTAGGCCGGCGCCCATGGCCACCGCCTCGTCGCGGCTCAGCGTGGCGTCGTCCGGCCCGGGCCGGGCCAGCTCGGCGAGCAGCCCGTCGGCGGGCGCGCCGGCGCGTACGGCCGCCCACCGCTGGTCGACCAGGTCGGCCAGGTGCCCGGCCATCCGCCGGTGCGCCTGCGCGACCTCCTCGGGCGGGTACCGGTGGGTGGACATCATCGCCGACATCCAGGGCCGGCAGCGGGCGCCGTCCTCGGCGGACACCCCGAGCAGCTCGCAGATGACGGTGAGCGGGAGCGGGACGGCGTACGCCTCGACCAGGTCGACCGGCTCGCCGGCGGCCCGCATGTCGGCGATCAGCTCCGCCGCGACCGCGCGGATGCGCGGCACGCTGTCCCGGGCCCGCCGGGCGGTGAAGGCGGCAGCGACGGCGCGCCGGCGGCGGGTGTGGTCGGGCGGGTCGCTGAGCGCCAGCGCCAGCGAGTCGCGCTCGCGGGCGAACATCGGCTTCGCGGTGTACGCGGCCCGGCTGAACCGGGGGTCCCCGAGCACGGTGCGCACGTCGGCGTGCCGGGTGACGAGCAGGGCGGCACTGCCGCTGGGCAGGGTCACCGGCGTGAGCCCGTCCCCGCCGACGAGGTCGGTGTACTCCGCCGGCGGCGCGATGGCGGGCCCCGGCGCGAAGGGGAAGCGGGCGGGGCAACCTGCCGCGGGCGGCGGACCGGAGGGGGTCAGCATGCGGGAGCCTCCTCCGCCTCGGCGAGCAGCCGGACCGTGCCGGCCACGCCGTCCACCTCGATCCAGCTGCCGTCGGTGATGACGCGGGTGGCGTCGGGGACGGCGACCACCGAGGGGATGCCGAGCAGCCGGCCGGTGATCGCGGTGTGCGACATGAGACTGCCCCGTTCCACCACCATGCCCTTCGCCGCGACCATCAGGTAGAGCCAGCCCGGGTCGGTCTCCCGCGCCACCAGGATGTGGTCGCCGGTCCGGTCGAACGCCGCCGTCGGGTCCAGCACGACCCGCGCGCGGGCGCGCGCCCGGCCGGCGCTGGAGGCCAGCCCGTGCAGGACCCGGCCGTCGCCGCCCGGCCCGGCCGGCTCGGTGGCGCCCGTGGCGGGAAGCACGCCGGCGGCGAGGTCGGCCGGGGAGAGCCGTAGGAACGCCGGCGGTGTGGGGCGGCCGGCCGAGTCGGCGAGGGCGGCCCGCCGGCGGGCCACCAGGCCGCGCAGGTCGGGCTCGTGCAGCGTGCCGGTGACGGCGCCGACCACCTCCTCGGTGCTCAGGTGCACCACGTCACCGGCGTCGTCGAGGCGCCCGGCCGCGGCGAGCGCGGCGCCGAGGCGCCACATGACGTCGCGGGTCACGCCGTAGAGCTGGCTGCGGCAGTACCGGGTGTCCTCGCGTACCCGGACCCCCCACCGGGCGGCGCCGACCACCCGCCGCAGCACCGCCCGGCGCAGCGGCCCGGGGCAGACCCGGCGTAGCACCTCGTCGGCGTCACCGGCAGCCGGGGCGGCCGCGGCGCGGTCCTGCTCGACCAGCGCGGCCAGCGTCGGCAGCAGCCGCCACGGGTCCTGCCGCGGCGAGCGTTCCTCCAGTTTCAGGTCGTGTACCGCGCGGTCGCCGTAGCGGTACAGGTGCCGCCGCATCGCCTCGGCGAGGTCGGCGCCGAAGCGGCCCTCGGCGATCTGCCGCCAGGTCTCCCGGTCGTCGCCGGCGCGCAGCAGCTCGGGCAGCCCGGGTGTGTCGCGCATCCGGTCGGCCAGGTCGACCGCCGAGCGGACCCCGGCCAGCGATCGGTTCTCCGGTCCGCCTGCGAGCAGCCCGGCGAGCACCGCGCGGTCGTGGTCCGGCGCCCACCGGCGCAGCAGCCACTCCACCGTGCCGACGCTGGCCAGCAGGAGGTAGCTGCCGACGAGGGTGACGCCCCACCGTTCGCCGAACTCCGCCCACAGCGCGCGATAGCGGGCGACCAGCTCGTCGGGATCGAGGCCGTCCAGGTCCGCGTTCTGCGCGTACCGCTCGTCCCACCAGCGCAGGAAGCGCCGCACCTGCCCCGGCAGCGGCAGGAACGCCCGCGCCAGCGCGGGGGCGGTGCGCAGCAGCAGCCGGCCGGGGTGCGCCGGCGGCGGGGGGTCGGGCAGCTCCGCGGTGGACAGTCCGAGCCCGCGCTGCCAGGCGGCCCCCAGCAGGGCGAAACCGGGCAGCATCCCGTGCAGGGCCAGCCAGGAGTCGAGCCGGTAGTAGACCCGGCCGTCCAGGGTGCCGATCATGCTGGCCAGCTCGGCCGTGCGCCGCCGGCGCTTCTCGGCCGGCACGCCCATTCGTCGGTAGAAGTCGCCGAACGCCAGGCGGTAGAACTCGCGCGCCTGGGCGAACGTCAGCGCGCAGGTCACGCCCGGGAAGCTCTCGGTGAGGTTGTGGTTGGTCCAGGTGACGGTCCGCGCCGGGGCCGGGTCGTGCGAGTTTCCGCCGGCCGCCGCGGCGAGCACGACCGGGCGGGCCTGCACGAGGTGGATCTCCCCGTCCTCGGTCAGCGTCCCCTCGATGTCCTGTGGCGCGCCGAACACCCGCTCGACCCGCTCGGCCAGCCGGCACACCCGGCGGACCTCGTCGTCGTCGAGGACCGGCCGCCCGGCCCACTGCGCGGGCACCGGCACGTCCCGGACCGCGCCGGCCCGCTCCGGGTCCCGGACCGTCATGCGGCGCTTGACGACCACCGCCGCCCGCACCGAGTCGGTCGCCGGGTCGCGGAAGAAGTGGTCGATGTCCGCCCGTTCCTGTACCACTCCCTCGCCGGTGCCGTGGGCGGCGGCGACCAGCTGCCGGTCGCCGCCGTCGCGGGGGTCGCGGGTGAACACCACGAACGACCGCCGCCCGTCCACCATCCGCTGCACGCCGACAGCGATCCGGGCCCCGTCCACGGCCAGGCCGCGGTGGGCCCGGTAGCGCACCGCCCGGTCGGTGCAGGCGGACGCCCAGCACTCGGCCACCCGGCCCAGCACCTGGTCGCGCGGCACGTACAGGTAGCTGTCGGTCATCCCGGCGGCCGGGTCGACGGCGCTGTCCTCGCCGGGCTCCGCGCCCAAGCCGCCGGCCACCGCGCAGGACCGGACCGCCACCAGGCCGTCCGGGCCGACCAGCCGGTCGAACTCCGCCAGCACGGCCCGGCCCAGCTCGTCGGGCACGCCGTGCTCCCGCACGGCCGCGCGCCGCCGGGCCGCCCACCCGTCGAGTTCCGCGGGCCACCGGTCGGCCGGCGGCACGGGCTCCGCGAGCACCGAGGACACCCGGTCGAACTCCTCGGCGGGCACGCAGAAGAACGGGGGTACGGGGAAGCCCGCCTCGCGCAGCACCTGCTGACGGGCGAACTTGTGGCCCACCACGGTCGGGTCGGCGAGCGCGGGTCCGGAGCGGACGAGCGGCATCGTGCTCACCACACCTTCGGGACGAGTCGGGCGGTGTGCAGGGCGTAGCTCGGGTAGCCGGGAAGGCCGGTCAGCATCCGCTCCTCCCGGCTGATGCGCCACACGATCGCGGCGACGAGCAGGGCGTACGCCGCCAGGCTCCACGGGTTGAGGAAGTACGCCACGAACCCCGCGTGGGCGGCGAGCATGCCGGTGTAGGCGGGGTGCCGCACGAGCCGGTAGGGGCCGTCGGTGACGACGTGCTGTCCCTCGTGCGCCAGCACGCGGTGGCTGTAGAAGCGCCCCAGCGACCGGATGGCCCACAGCCGGAACGCGACGCCGCCGGCGAACAGCAGCACCGGCAGCGCCAGCCACCAGCTCCAGGTCGTCCACGGGGTGCCGATCAGCACCCCGGTCACGGCGGTCGCGGTGCGCGCGGTGGCGTACGCCGGCAGCGTCGGGTCGGGCGGCGCGTCCCGGGGCGCGTCCCGGAAGGTGATGCGCGCCTCGGCCAGCACCCACCCGAGGTAGGCCAGCGTGACGGCCAGGCCGAGCGCGTGGGGCGCCCGGTCGGCGTCGAGGATCTGCCGCACCGCGGCGACCGCCAGGGCGGCCAGCAGGACGACGAACAGCACCTGGTGGGCGTGCTGCCGTCGGGGTCGGCCGGTCACGACGCCCCGCCGTCGGCCGCGCGCTGCCGGAAGCGCCGGTACGCCGCGGCGCTGACCGCCGTCACGTCGATGGTCACCCCGCCGAGCGTCCGGCCGGTGCTCTCGTGCAGCAGGTCGAGCACCACGCTGAACCGGCTGCCCCGGATCCGGGTCCGCCACCAGCGCAGGGCGAGCGCGTCGGTCCGGCACACGTACGGCAGGTCGGCGGTGAGGCCCAGCCAGATCATCTGGGTGTCGGCGGGCCGGCCGCCGACGTGGTGGAAGAGCATGGTGGTGACCTGGCGGGCGGCCTCGACGAGGCTGCGGGTGGTGTGCCCGCCGCCGTCCGATCCGGCCAGGTAGTGCTCCCGGGGCGCCCGCAGCACCGGCCAGGTGATCGCGTCGTCCTTCTCGTCGGGCACCCCGAGCAGCACGTTGTCGGCCCGCGCGCGGTGCAGCAGGTCGGGTCGGCAGGGTGTCGGGTCGTGCCGGCGCGCGGCCGGGCCGCCGGGCGGCGTGTCGGGCGTCCAGCGCAGCACTCCGCCGCAGGTGGTCGACTCCTCCTGGCGTACGTCGATGCGCAGGCCGTCCGGGCCGGCGCCGTCGCCGGTGGCCCGGACCGACACCGGGCGGCCCAGTTCGCACAGCGCCGGGAAGTCCAGCCGGGTGTGCAGGCGCCAGCCGTCTCCGGGTGCGGCCGGGTCGGTCTCCACGAGGTCGAGCGCGGCGCAGAGCAGGACCATCCCGGAGACGTGGTCGAGCGGGTGGTCGAAGAAGAACGGGTGTCCGTGCGGGACGCGCAGCGGGGCGGACCGGCCGCCGCCGGGCAGCGTGGCCGTCTCGCCCAGCAGCCGTGGCCGGCCGGCGGCGTCCAGCCGGGTGCGGGGTGCGGCGGTGCGGGAGCTCATGCCACCTCCCGCTGCTCGTCGCGCGGTCCGTGCCAGCCGTTGAGGTGCAGCACGCTGTGCAGGGGCCGGCGGGCCGCGGGCCGGAAGGTGCCCTCGGCGTATGCGGTCGGGAGGAGCACGCCCTGGCGGACGGTGGCGGGCAGCCCGAGCAGGTCGGCCACCTCCTGCTCGTGGCGCAGGTGGACGGTTGTCCAGGCGGTGCCGAGCCCGCGGGCCCGCGCGGCGAGCTGGTAGCTCCACGCCGCGGGCAGGACGGAGCCCCACACGCTGGCCTGGTTGCCGTCGGGCAGCCGGCCGCCGGACGGGGTGACGCAGGCGAGCACGAGGACCGGCACGCGGCCCAGGTTGTCGGCGAGGTGGTCGCCGCCGTCCCACATCCGCTGGTCGGCCGTCGTGCGCACCGGTCCGGCCTCGCGGCGGTAGTCCCGCCACGCCTTCCGGTAGACGTCGCCGACGGCGGCGCGAAGTCCGGCGTCGCTGATCACCACCCAGTGCCAGGGCTGCCGGTTGCCGCCGTTGGGTGCTTGGAGGGCGATCTCCAGGCACTCGGTCACCAGGTGCAGCGGGACCGGCCGGTCGAGCACCAGCCGCCGCCGGACGGTCCGGGTGGTGGTGAGTAAGTCGTCAGGTTTCAGGGCGTCCACGGTCATCCGCCGACCCGGGCGGTACGGCGGCATCGAGGCATCGGCATCGGCATCGGGAGCACCTTCCTGCAGGGCACGCTGCCGGGCGTCGGCGATCGGGCGCTACGTCAGGGCGCGGCCGGACCACTCCGGGAGCGGCGGGAGATCAAGGTGAACATGGGCATTCTCCCGAGTGGAATTTGCACGACGCATCTCTGAGAATGCGGTCGCTCACCTATTCCACGAAGGCGCCGGGTGTCCTATGGGGACAGGTGTGGGCTCAGGCGACGGGCAGCCGGTCGGCCAGCACGGCACCGGCCTCGGCCAGCCACCGTCCGGGGTCGTGCAGCGCCGCGTCGACCGATCCGGCGAGGTCCACCAGGGACACCGCCGCCGACACCGACCCGGGCACCGGTCCGGCGACCTGCCCGGCGGCCACGGCGACGCGGACCCCGGTGGAGGCGGCCGAGTCCAGCAGCGATCCGACCACCTTGCCGGTCAGCGAGGTCTCGTCGAATCGTCCCTCGCCGGTGAGCACCACGTCCGCGCCGGCGAGCGCGCCGGGCAGCCCGACCAGGTCGGCGATGGTCGTCGCGCCCGGCACGATCGTGGCGCCCCACAGGGCGGCGAGCCCGTACGCGGTGCCGCCCGCCGCTCCGGCGCCCGGCTCGTCGGGGTCGCCGCCGGCCAGCCCGGCGAGGCGGCGCAGGGCGGTGTCCAGCAGTGTCACGTCCGCCGGCTGCGCGCCCTTCTGCGGTCCGAAGACGGCGGCGGCGCCGGCCGGGCCGGTCAGCGGGGCGGTCACGTCGACCAGCAGCCGCACGCCGCCGGGCGGTGGGGGCAGCAGCCCGGTGGTGTCGAGGTGGGCCAGGTCGGTCAGGGCCGCGCCGCCGAGCGGCAGGTCGCGGCCGTGGTCGTCGTGCAGGCGCAGCCCGAGGGCGCGCAGCGCGCCGGTGCCGCCGTCGGTGGATGCGGAGCCGCCGAGGCCGACGACGAGGCGGGTGGCTCCGGCGTCGAGGGCGGCCCGCGCCACGGCGCCGAGCCCGTAGGTGTGCGCGCCGAGCGGGTCGGGGGCGGCCATCAGCGGCAGCCCGCTGGAGCGGGCCAGTTCCAGCACGCCGGTCCGGTCCGGCAGCAGCAGCCAGTCCGCGGCGACCGGCCGGCCGTCGGGCCCGGGCACGGTGATGGTGTGGTGTTCGGCGTCGGGCCGGGCGGCGGCGAAGGCGTCGAGGGTGCCTTCGCCGCCGTCGGCCAGGGGGAGCAGCCGTACGTCGTCGCCGGGCCGCCGGGCCAGCCAGCCGCGGGCCAGGGCCCGGGCCGCGTCGCCGGCGGTGATGGTGCCCTTGAACGAGTCGGGGGCGACGACGACCCGCATCAGTCGGCGAGCACGAGTTGGAGGTAGCGGTCCTTCATGGTGGCGAGGACCTCGTCGGGGTCGGTCGCCCACACCTCGGCGTTGAAGATCTCCACCTCGGTGTCGCCGGTGTAGCCGGCCTCCTCGACGGCCCGCCGGAACGGCGGGAAGTCGATGTGCCCGTCGCCCATCATGCCCCGGCCGAGCAGCACGTCGGCGGGCAGCGGGGTGAGGAAGTCGCAGACCTGGAAGCTGGCGATGCGGTCACCGGCCCGGGCGATCTGCCGCCAGACGTCGGGGTCCCACCAGATGTGGAAGGTGTCCACGACGACCCCCACCTGGGCGACCGGGAACGGTTCGGCCAGGTCGATGGCCTGCCCCAGCGTCGACAGCACGGCACGGTCGGCGCAGTACATCGGGTGCAGCGGCTCCAGGGCCAGCCGCACGCCCCGCTCGCCCGCGTACGGGGCCAGCTCGGCGAGGGCGTCGGCCACCCGCTGCCGAGCGCCGATCAGGTCCCGGGAGCCGGGCGGCAGCCCGCCGACGACCATGACTAGGCAGTCCGTGCCCAGGCCCGCGGCCTCGTCGATGGCGCGCCGGTTGTCCTCCAGCGCGGCCCGGCCGGCCTCGCCGCCGGCGGTGAGGAAGCCGCCCCGGCACAGCGACGACACCCGCAGTCCCGCGTCGGCGACGAGCTTCGCGGCGGCGGCCACCCCGATCTCGGCCACCGGCTCGCGCCACAGGCCGATCGCGGGGATGCCGGCGCGGACGCAGCCCTCGACGGCCTCCCGCACCGACCAGGACTCGGTGGTGCGCTGGTTCAGCGACAGCTTCGCCAGCCGGGGGTCGACGGCTGTCATGCGGTCACCCCGGCCACGGACAGGTAGCGGCGCATCCGCGCCACGGCCAGGTCCGGGTCCAGCAGCAGCCCGGCGCCGTCGGCGAGCCGGAACACCTCCACGAGGTGCGGCACGCTGCGCCCGCTGTGCAGGCCGCCCACCATGGTGAAGCCGGGCTGGAAGCCGTTGAGCCAGGACAGGAAGGCGATGCCGGTCTTGTAGTACTGGGTCGGCGGGGCGAAGACGTGCCGGGACAGCGGCACCGTCGGGTCCAGGATCTCCCGGAAGCCGGCCGTGTCACCGGCGTCGAGGCGTTGCAGCGCCGCCGACGCGGCCGGTGCGATCGCCGCGAACGCGCCGAGCAGCGCGTGGCTGGACCGCCGCCCGTCGCCGGCGATCAGCTCCGGGTAGTGGTAGTCGTCGCCCGTGTACACCTTCACGGTGGGCGGGAGCAGCTCGCGCAGCCGCACCTCCCGCTCGGCGTCGAGCAGCGACACCTTGACCCCGTCGATCCGGTCGGCGTGCGCGTGCACCAGCGACACGAACGTCTTGGTCGCCTCGTCGAGGTCCGTGGCGCCCCAGTAGCCCGCGAGCGCCGGGTCGAACATGTCGCCGAGCCAGTGCAGCACCACCGGCGTGGACGTCTCCCGCAGCACCTGCTCGTAGACGCTCAGGTAGTCGTCCGGTCCGGTGGCCAGCGCGGCGAGCTGCCGGCTGGCCATCACCACCGGGGTCGCGCCGCACTCCTGCACGAACGCCACCTGCTCGGCGTACGCGCTGACCACCTCGTCGAGGGTGTCGGGCAGGCCGGTGAGCTGGTCGGTGGCCGCGCCGGCGACGATGCGCCCGCCGCAGGCGGCGGCCTCGGCGGCGCTGCGCCGGATCAGCTCCCGGGTGGCCGCCCAGTCCAGCCCCATGCCGCGCTGGGCGGTGTCCATCGCCTCGGCGACGCCGAGCCCCCAGGACCAGAGGTTGCGCCGCACGTTCAGGGTGGCGTCCCAGTCCAGCCGCGCGGGCCGGCCGGGCGCGTTGTCGGCGTGCGGGTCGGCGACCACGTGCGCGGCCGCGTACGCGATCCGGCTGGCCGGCGGGGTGGCCGGCCGCCGCCAGCCGGCCGGCTCGCGCAGGGTCAGCTCCTCGGCCCCGCCGTCCGGGCGCGGCAGGGTGATGCGGGCGGTCACAGCCGGATCTCCTCGATCTCGACCCGCCGTCCCTCCTTGGCCGACAGCAGCCCGGCCTCGGCGAGCTGGACGCCGCGGGCGCCGGCCATGAAGTCCCACGGGAACGGCTCGTTGTCGACGACGTGCCGCAGGAACGCTTCCCACTGCACCTTGAACCCGTTGTCGAAGTCCTCGTTGTCGGGGACGGTCTGCCACTGGGCGCGGAAGGGCTCGGTGACCGGGAGGTCCGGGTTCCACACCGGCATGGGGGTGGCGCCGCGGTGCTGGATGCGGCACTCGCGCAGCCCGGCCACGGCGCTGCCGTGCGTGCCGTCGACCTGGAACTCGACCAGCTCGTCCCGGTAGACGCGGACCGCCCAGGAGGAGTTGATCTGCGCGGTGATGCCGCCCGCCAGCTCGAAGATGCCGTACGCGGCGTCGTCGGCGGTGGCCCGGTAGGTCTGGCCGGTCTCGTCCACCCGCTCGGGGATGTGCGTGGCGATGTGCGCGGTCACCGCCGTGACCGGGGCGAAGATCTGCTCCAGCACGTAGTGCCAGTGCGGGAACATGTCGACGGTGATGCCGCCGCCGTCCTCGGCACGGTAGTTCCAGCTCGGCCGCTGGGCGTCCTGCCAGTCACCCTCGAACACCCAGTAGCCGAACTCGCCGCGCACGGACAGGATCCGGCCGAAGAAGCCGCTGTCGACCAGCCGCTTGAGCTTGCGCAGGCCGGGCAGGAACAGCTTGTCCTGCACGACACCGTTCTTCACGCCCTTGGCCACGGCGAGCCGGGCCAGCTCCAGCGAACCGGTCAGTCCCTCGGCGAGCGGCTTCTCGGTGTAGATGTGCTTGCCGGCCTCGATGGCCGCCCGGATGGCCTTCTCCCGCTGCGCGGTGACCTGCGCGTCGAAGTAGATCTGGTGGGAGTCGTCGGCGAGCGCGGCGTCCAGGTCGGTCGTGTACGACGTCAGCCCGTGCCGGGCGGCGATCTCGGCGAGCTTGGCCTCGTTGCGGCCGACCAGGGTCAGCTCGGGCCAGATGCGACTGCCGTCGCGGGCGGGCAGGCCGCCCTGCTCGCGGATGGCGAGCAGGGACCGGACCAGGTGCTGCCGGTACCCCATCCGGCCGGTCACCCCGTTGAGGATGATCCCGATTGACGTGCGCTCCACGTGTGTGTCCTTCCAGTGGTTATTCGGCGGTCGTCGTCGCACCCAGCAGGTCCCGGATGCGTCCCGTGGCGCGGGCGAACTCCGGCGCCGACATGGTCTGGCCGTAGTCCCGCTCGACGGGAAGGTCGACATCGATGACCTCGGCGACGGTGCCGGGTCGGGGGGTCATGACGATCACCCGGTTGGCCAGGTAGACCGCCTCCGCGATCGAGTGGGTGACCAGCAGGACGGTGGTGCCGGTCTCCCGCCAGATCCGCCGCAGCTCGACGTTCATCTGCTCGCGGGTGAGGGCGTCGAGCGCCCCGAACGGCTCGTCCATGAGCAGCACCGGCGGGCGGTGCAGCAGCGCGCGGCACAGGGCCACACGCTGCTGCATGCCACCGGACAGCTCGTTGGGGTACGCGTCTTCGAAGCCGGTCAGCCCGGTCATGGCGATCAGCTCGTCGGCGCGCTGGCGTGCCTGCGCCCTGGGCATGCCCCGCATCTCGGCCTGGAGCAGGATGTTGCGCCGGGCCGTGCGCCACTCCAGCAGCGCGGCGCGCTGGAAGACGTACCCGATGTCGCGCCGCGGCCCCCGCACGTCCTCGCCGTGCAGGCGGACCTGGCCGGACGAGGGCCGCAGCAGGCCGGACACCAGCTTGAGCAGCGTGGACTTGCCGCAGCCGGAGGCCCCGACGATGGCGACGAACTCGCCCGGCTCGATCCGCACCGAGACGTCGCGCAGCGCCGTGACGTCCTTCTTCTTGGTGCGGAACCGGACCGCGACCTCGTCGATGTCGACCGCGGCGCCGGTCGCCGTGGCGTCCGCCGAGCGCTGCGTGGTGGTGTTGCCGACCGTCATCAGAATCAACCCTTCGGAGCGAAGCTCGCGTCCCAGTAGGCCGACGGGGACTCCGCCTTGGTGATCACACCGGCGTCGGCGAAGACGGTGATGGTCTTCTGCCAGTCGGCCTCGTCGTTGACGCCTGGGGCCTGTCCCTTGGTGGCGTCGGTGTGCAGCAGCTGCAGCGTGGCGTTGAACTGGTCGGTCAGCACCTTCTCCGACGGCAGCTGCTGGGAGGCGCCCGCCATGGCCGCGACCGCGCCGGCCGCGTCCTTCTCGGAGGCGGTCCACGCCTCACTGCTGGCCGCGACCATCCGCTTGACCAGGTCCTGCTTGTTCTTGATGGTGTCGTTCGAGGCGATCAGACCGTTGCTGTAGAAGCTCAGGCCGTGCTCGGCGAACTTCAGGTAGGAGACCTGCTTGCCGGCCTTCTCCTGCATGGTCGGGCCCTGGTCGGTGGCGAAGCCGAGCAGCGCGTCGGTCTTGCCCGACATGACGGCGGCCATCTTGCCGGCCGGGTCGGTGTTCTGCAGGGTCACGTCGGTGGCGGCCAGGCCGTTGGCCTTGAGGAACGCCGGGAAGGTCTTGCTCAGCGCGTCGCCGGCCGTGGAGGCGATGGTCTTGCCCTTGAGGTCGGCGGGGGAGGCGATGTTCTTGTCGCTGAAGAACTGCACCGACGACGGGGTGGTCTGCAGGAAGACGCCGACGCTCTTGACGTCCATCCCCTGACCGACGGCCGAGAGCAGCGCCGGGGTGTCGGCCCAGCCGAAGTCGGTCTGCCCGGCGGCGGTGGCCTGCACGGTCTTCTGCGAGCCCTGGCCGGCCTGGATGGTCAGGTCGATGCCGTGCTTGGCGAAGATGCCCTGCTTCTTGCCCAGGTAGAACGGCGCGTGCTCGCCGTACGGGTACCAGTTGAGGGTCAGGGTGACCTTGTCCAGGCCCTGGGCGGTCTTCTCCTGCTCGTCGGAGGACGACCCGCAGGCGGTGGTGGCCAGAAGGAGTGCCGGCACGAGCGCGGCGGCGAGAGTACGCAACTTCATCCGAGGGTTCTCCTGTTCACAGCGTTGTGGTGGCAGCGTCGGTGCGGCGGCTGGCGTGCCAGGGCAGAACGAGGTACTCCAGCAGTTCCACGGCGACGAAGAGGAGCACGCCGAGCAGCGACATGATGATCAGCCCGGCGAAGAGGGTCGGGGTGTCGAGGTTGCCGTTGGCCTGCAGGATCACGTAGCCGAGGCCCTCGTTGGCGCCGACGAACTCACCGACGACGGCGCCGGTGACGGCCATGGTGGCGGCGACCTTCAGGCCGGCGAACAGGTGCGGCAGGGCGGCGGGGAACCGGATCTTCCGGAACGTCTGGGCCGGCCCGGCGCCCATGGTCGCCGACAGTTGCAGCATCTCCGGGTCGATGGACTTCAGGCCGGTGACCGTGGAGATGACGATGGGGAAGAAGGCCATCAGGACCGCGACGACGACCTTGGGCGAGAGCCCGAAGCCGAGCCACACGATGAACAGCGGCGCGATCGCGATCTTGGGGATGACCTGGGCGAACAGCAGCAGCGGGTAGAGGCTCTTCTCAACGGTGGGTGAGTAGACCATGACCACGGCGGAGAGCACGCCGACCACGATGGCGATGGCGAAGCCCAGCACCGTCTCGTAGGTGGTGATCCAGGTGTGGTGGGTGAAGTAGCCCGGCTGGGCGAGGACCACGTCCAGCGTCGTGCCGGGCGAGGGGACCAGGTAGGGCTTGACCAGTTCAGCGGCGGTGACCACCCACCAGACCAGCAGGATGGCCACGAGGACCGCGGCGGGACGCCAGGTGTTCCGGGCGAACCGGAGCAGGCCGGCGCCCGCCCCGCCGGGGCGGCGGGCGGCCGACGCGGTGGCGCCGGCGGGAGCGGTGGTGCGCTCCGGTTGCTCGATGGTGCTCTGCGCGGCCATGACCCTCCGTTCTCCCTGGCTGGCCGGCGGTTTCGCCGGTTGTCAACCGCTGGGTAGGCGCGTGCCGTCGGCAGGGCCGGGCGACCCCGGTGAGGGCGGGGAAGCGGCCCTGAATGCGCTTTCAGTAAGCGCTTTCAGGGTGCTACGGTAACCACGCCGAAATAATCCGGTCAAGAACTTCCGCAGGGGGAAAACCGATGCAGCCACGGGCGCACGTGACCTTGGAAGACGTGGCCAGAGCCGCCGACGTCTCGCTGGCCACGGCCTCCCGGGCGCTCAACGGCATGCGGGTCACCCCGCAACTGCGCGACCGGGTCCTCGCCGCCGCCGAGAAGCTCGCCTACACCCCGAACGCGCACGCCCGCGCCCTCGCCGGCGCCTCACACCGCACCGTCGGCGTCATCTGCCACGACGTCACCGACCCCTACTTCGCCGCCATCGCCGGCGGAGTCATGCGCGTCGCCGGAGCCAACGACCTGCTCGTCATGCTGGCCAGCACCTTCCGCGACCCCGAACGCGAGATCGCCTACGTGTCGATGCTGCGCGCCGAACGCGCACCGGCCATCCTGCTGATCGGCTCCGGCTTCGAGGACACCCGCTGGGAACGGGCCCTGGAGGCCGAGCTGAAGCCCTACCTGGACGGCGGCGGCCGGGTCGCCGTGGTCAGCCGGCACCGCAGCCTCAAGGTCGACAGCGTGCTGCCGGAGAACAAGGCCGGCGCCGCCGCCATGGCCCGCGCCCTGCTCGACCTCGGCCACCGCCGCTTCGCCGTCCTCTCCGGACCGCGCGCGCTCACCACCGTCGCCGACCGCCTCGGCGGCTTCCGCGACGAACTGGCCAAGGCTGGCGTGACCCTCGACCCGGCCGACATCGTCGAGGCGCCCTTCACCCGCGACGGCGGCTACGGCGCCATGTCCGAACTGCTCACCCGCCGTTCGACGGCCACCTGCGTGTTCGCCCTGACCGACGTGATGGCCATCGGCGCCTGCGCCGCGCTGCGCGACCAGGGCCTGTCCATCCCCGGTGACATCTCCGTCGCCGGCTTCGACGACATCCCCATCGTCCGCGACCTCACCCCGCCGCTCACCACCGTGGCGCTGCCCCTGCAACGCCTCGGTGAGACGGCCATGGAACTGGCGCTGACCGAGAACAACGGACGGCGGCGCCGGCTGCTGCGAATGGGCGGCGAGGTCGTCCTCCGCGCCAGCACCGCCAAGCTCGTCTGACGGAGGTTCTCCCGTGATCTCACCCGCCGCCCTGTCGGGGCTGACCATCGACGCCGTCGACACCTACGCCGTCGCCCTGCCCACCGTCCGCTCGTTCGGTGTCTCCGGCGGCTCGGTCGCCGTCGCCGGCACACCCAGCATCCGCGTCCTGGTCAAGGTCACCGCCGACGGCCTCACCGGCTGGGGCGAGGCCACCCCCATCCCCGCCTGGACCTACGAGACCGCCGAGTCGATCGTCACCACCATCGACCGGTACCTCGCCCCGGCCATCCTCGGCCGCCCCGCCTGGGACCTCGACGGCGTCACCACCGCCTTCGACCGCGCCATCAACCGCGGCTTCACCATCGGCTCACCCCTGGCCAAGAGCGCCGTCGACGTGGCCCTGCACGACCTGCTCGGCCGCGCCCTCGGCGTACCCGTCGGGATGCTGTGGGGGCAGCGCCGCCGGGAGACCATCGAACTCGGCTGGATCGTCTCCGGGCAGACCGCCGGCGAGGTCGCCGACGCCGTCGCGGAGGGCCGCGACCTGGGCTACCGGGCGTTCAAGGTGAAGGTCGGCCTGCACAGCGAGGCCGAGGACACCGCCGTGGTGCGGGCCGTCCGCGAGGCCGCGCCCGACGCCGCGCTCTGGGTGGACGCCAACCAGGGCTACACCGTCGACGGCGCGCTGCGCATGGCCCACCGGCTGGCCGAGTACGACGTCACCACCTTCGAGCAGCCGCTGCCCGCCAACGACGTGGCCGGGCAGCGCCGGCTGCGGGAAACCTCACCGATTCCCGTCGCGCTGGACGAGAGCCTGCGGCACCCGAGCGACCTGGCGACGTTCGTGAAGCTCAACGCCGTGGACGTGGCGATCGCCAAGGTGCAGCGCAGCGGAGGGCTGACACTGTCCCGGCGGCTGTGCGCCCTCGCCGAGGACTCCGGCGTGCGGCTCATGGGCTCCGGGCTCACCGACTCCGACCTCGGCCTGGCCGCGTCGCTGCACCTGTTCGCCGCGTACGGCATCGACACGCCCGTCGACCTCAACGGGCGGCAGTTCCTCACCTCCTCCTACGCCATTGGGGCGACGGTCGAGATCAAGGAAGGTGTCGCCCAAGTGCCGACCGGGCCGGGGCTCGGCGTCGAGGTGGACGAGTCGATGGTCCGCGAACTCGCCGTGGACGTGCTCGCCCGATAGCCACGGCCTGGCGGCACCACACCGCCTTGACTTCGAGCCCGCTCCAACCCATAGCGTCCCCGCCATGAGTGCTTCCCACCCTGCGCAGACCAAGGCCGGCGACCGTCCGCTCACCGGACCGGGCGGGCCGGTGCGGGTGCTGGTGACCGGCGGGACGAGCGGACTGGGACGTGCCATGGCCACCGCCCTGGCCGAGGCGGGAGCCGCGGTGGCGCTGACCGGCCGGTCCGGGCCCCGCGCACAGGCCGTCGCGGCCGACCTGCCGGGGGCGATCGGCGTCGAGCTGGACGTACGAGATGAGTCGTCGGTGACCAGGGCGGTCGACGAGGCGTGGTCACGGCTGGGCGGCATCGACATGCTGGTGAACAACGCCGGGATCGGCATGCGCACCGTCAACCCGCGCTTCATGACCGAACCGCGGGGCTTCTGGGAGGTGCCGGTCGACGGTTTCCGCGCGGTGGTGGAGACCAACCTGACCGGCTACTTCCTCGTAGCCAGGGAGGTCACGCCGCGGATGCTGGCCGCCGGCGGCGGACGCATCGTCAACATCGCCGTGAGCTCGTCGACCATGCACCGGGCCGGGTTCGTGCCCTACGGGCCGTCGCGCGCCGCGAGTGAGGCGCTGTCGCGGATCATGGCCGCCGACCTGCGGGACACGGGCGTCACCGTCAACCTCCTGCTGCCCGGGCGCGCGACTGTCACCGGGATGCTGCCTGCCGAGGCCGTGCCCGAGGGCCATGCGTTCCTGGACGCCGCGGTGATGGGCCCGCCCGTGGTCTGGCTGGCGTCCGACGACGCGTCCGGCGTGCATGACGAGCGCATCGTCGCCGCCGACTTCGCGAACTGGTTGCGGGACCGGAGGACGGTGGGGCGGTCCTGACGACCGAAGGCCCCCGGGTGTCGCGGGACGGCGGGGTCCGTCGGTAGCGCAGGGCGGACAGGTTGGCGCAGCTGAGACAGCCCCGACGAGACGAGGTCACGATGCGAGCGTGGGCGTGAAGGCGAGCCAGGCGGGGCTCAGGGCGTCGACCAGAACGGATCCCGGCCGATGAAGCCCAGCAGCTTGGTCTGGGCGTCCGCGTCCTCGGGCACCGCCACCCGCGGGCCGTACTGGCCGGAGGAGCGGATGACCTCCTCCATCTGCTCCATCCCACCGAGGAGCTGAGCGCAGAGCTCCGGGTCCAGCGCGTCGTCCTGGCCGGTGGCCCGGGCCAGATCCCAGGTGTGCATGAACACGTCGGTGGTGTAGAACCGGTCGATCGCGTCCGCCAGCGGCAGGCTGCCGATGTGCGGGTTGGTGAACTGCCGATCTGCGGTCTCCGGATCGTCCAGCACCGCCTGCACGGCATCGCAGTGAACCTGCCAGGCGGCGGCCGGGTCCTCGTCCACGGACGGCCCCTTGGGCAGGTCGATGCCGGCGCCGGAGGCGAGGAACCCGGGGAGCCATTCGGTCAGGTGGCGCACCACGTCGCGGGCGGTCCAGCCGGCGACCGGGGCTGGCGTGTCCCACGACCGGGTGCCCCGGGCCCGTTCGGTGAATGTCCCGGCGATCTGCCGGTGTCGTTCGGCCGGTCGGTCAGACAGTGCCATCGATGATCATCCTCTCCAGCTTCGCGTATCCCTCGTTGACGCCGACCTCCATGCCGCTGCGCAGCCATGCGTCGCGGCCTTCGAAGCTGTCGACCAGGGACTGTGTCCGCAGCCGCGTGCGGCCGTCGCCCAGGTCCTCGAACCACAACGTCTCCAGCGCGACTCCGTCGGGCTCGCCCTCGAACGTGAAGGTCTGCACGATGCGGTCCGGCCGTACGTCGTGGAAGCAGCCGCGGAACCAGTACTCCGTGCCGTCGCGTGCCGAGACGTACCGCCAGCTGCCGCCGGTGGACGCATCCCAGTGCTCGATCCGGGTGGCCATCGCGTCGGGACCCACCCATCGGGCGAACAACACGGGATCGGTGTGGGCGCGGAACAGCTGCTCGGGCCGTGCCGCGAAGTCACGACTCATCCGGATGACCGGCAGCCTCGGATCGGCTTCGATCGCTGTCTCCGTGATCCTCTCCATGTCCGTCTCCGTTCATCTCCGCCAGAACGGCGTCAAGGCGGCGGTAGCGCTGCTCGACGCGGCTGCGGTGGCGCTCGATCCAGGCGTCCATCAGGTCGAAGGCCCCGGCCTCCAGGCGCACCGGCCGGGGCTGCGGCCCGCTCGGCCGGCTGACCAGCCCGGCGTCCTCGAGCACCCGCAGGTGTTTGTAGACCGCCTGCAGCGTCATCCGGTACGGCTCGGCCAGCTGGCCCACGGTCGCGTCGCCCTCCGAGAGCCGGGCCACCATGTCGCGCCGGGTCGGGTCGGCGAGGGCGGCGAAGGTCCGGGACAGCGCATCCGTGGTCATCCACCCACCCCTTTCAACCCGATGGTTTAAAGACCGTAGGCAGCGGGCCGGCCATCCGTCAACCCTCGGGTTGCCCGTCCTCGATCGGTGGAGTAGGCAGGAGGCTCACTCATGTCGATCTGGGAGGCCGAATGAGATCTCGGGCCCTCGTCACCGCGACCATCGCCCTGGCCACACTCGTGGCCGGGACCACCGTCCCCGCCCAGGCGAAGCCGGCCGCGCCGCCGAAGGAACCGGTGGCCGTCGGCTACGGGGGAGCGGTGTCCACCGTGGATGCCACCGCCACGGCCGTCGGCCTGGACGTGCTGCGGCGCGGCGGCAACGCGGTCGACGCGGCCGTCGCCGCCGCCGCCACGCTCGGCGTCACCGAACCCTTCTCGGCCGGCATCGGCGGTGGCGGCTTCTTCGTCTACTACGACGCGAAGAGCCGGCGGGTGCACACCATCGACGGCCGCGAGGCCGGACCGGCCTCGATGAACGAGACCACCTTCATCGACCCGGCCACCGGAGCGCCGTACCGGTTCGACGAGGCCCGGATCAGCGGCCTCTCGGTCGGCGTCCCGGGCACCCTGCTCACCTGGCAGGACGCGCTCAACCGCTGGGGCACCCGATCGCTCGCACGGCTGCTCAGGCCAGCCGCCCAGGTCGCCGACGACGGCTTCCCCGTCGACGAGACCTTCGCCAGTCAGATCGCCGGGAACCAGGCGGCGTTCGGCCAGTTCAGCTCGACCAGCGCGCTGTACCTGCCCGGCGGGCAGCCGCCGGCGGTCGGCAGCACCTTCCGCAACCCGGACCTTGCCGACACCTACCGGCTGATCGCCAAGCGGGGCACCGACGTCCTCTACCGCGGCGAGGTCGGTCGCGATCTGGTCGCGACCGTGCAGCACCCGCCGGTGGCGGCGCAGCCGGTGGGCTCGTGGCCGTACCCGATCCGCCCGGCCGCCATGACCGCCGCCGACCTGGCCGCCTACCGCACCCGCTTCCCCGAGCCGACCCGGTCGGACTACCGGGGCCTCGAGGTGTACGGCATGGCCACCCCGTCCAGCGGCGGCACCGCCGTGGGCGAGGCACTCAACATCCTGGAGCAGTTCGACCTGCGGTCCCTGACCCCGGCGCAGGCCATGCACCGCTACCTGGAGGCCAGCGCGCTGTCGTTCGCCGACCGCAACCGGTACGTCGGCGACCACACCCCGCGCAGCGTGCTCCGCGAGCTGCTCAGCGACGCGTACGCCAAGGAGCGGGCCTGCCTGATCAGCCCGTCGGCTGCGCTGCCCAAGCCGGTCGCCCCGGGCGTACCCGACGGCGCCTACGGCGGCTGCTCGGCGGCGCCGTCCGCCGACGTCCGCGACGACCGCACCGGCACCACCAACCTGACCGTGGCCGACCGGTGGGGCAACGTCGTGGAGTACACGCTGACCATCGAGGCGACCGGCGGCAACGGCATGGTCGTGCCCGGCCGGGGCTTCCTGCTCAACAACGAGCTGACCGACTTCAACTTCGCGCCGACCCAGGGCACCGCGACCGACCCGAACCTCCCGGGACCGGGCAAGCGCCCGCGCAGCTCCATGGCGCCCACGATCGTGCTGGCCGACGGCCGGCCGTTCCTGGCCGTCGGCTCGCCCGGCGGCGCGACGATCATCACCACCGTCCTGCAGATGCTGGTCAACCGGATCGACCGGGGGATGACGCTGCCGGAGGCCCTGGCCGCGCCGCGGGCGTCGCAGCGCAACGGCGCCAGTACGCAGGCGGAGCCGGCCTTCATCACCGCGTACGCCACCGGCCTCCCGCCGGGCCACTCTTTCTCGTCGACCGCGGAGATCGGCGCGGCGACCGGTATCGAGTTCCTGGGCGACGGCCGGCTGGTCGCCGCGGCTGAGCCGGTACGCCGGGGCGGCGGCGCGGCGGCGGTCGTCGGCCGCTGGGCGCGCGACTGACGACGGGGAGCGCGGCGACGGCTGCGGCCCGAGCCGTCGCCGCGCTCCTCACTGGGTCGCCGGCTGCGCAACGAACAGTGCACCCCGTGTCGGAACTGCCGGGTCGGCTCCGACCACCTCCTGAGGGCGCCGGACGGCGGTGCCGGGAGTGTGGGAGGTCAGCGATGGGCAAGGTCGTGCTGGACGTGTCGATGTCCCTGGACGGGTTCACGGCCGGGCCGAACGTCCGCGAGGCGGAACCGATGGGCGACGGCGGCGAACGCCTGCACGCCTGGATGGCGGGGAACGGGCCGGAGGGCGAGATCGACGCCGCGGTGCGCCGCGAGGTGGACGCGGCCGTCGGCGCGACGGTCATCGGGCGGCGCACCTTCGATCTCGGCCTCGGCCCGTGGGGCGGCACCCCGTGGCCCGGCGTCCCCAGCTTCGTGGTGACCCACCGGACGAGGCAGGACCTGCGCGGCGACAACGGCGGAACGTTCGCCTTCGACGGGATCCAGGCCGCGGTGCGGCGCGCCAAGCAGGCCGCCGGACACAAGGACGTCCTGGTGCTCGGGGCCGACGTCGCCCGCCAGCTGCTGCGGGCGGACCTGCTCGACGAGGTCCGCATCCACCTGATCCCGCTCCTGCTGGGTGCGGGAACACCACTGTTCGCCGGTGAGCAGGCCGAGCTGATCCCGGAAGGTAAGCCGGTCACCGGAACCGTGACCCACCTGCGCTTCCGGGTCGCACGAGGCGTGTCCTAGGTTCCGCAGGCGGCGGAGTGGCGGCTCAGGCGAGTTCGGCGAGTCGCGCCGCGACCCGCTGCTCGGCCAGTTCCTGCGCGAACTCCACCGGGTGGCGGTCGGGCATCGTCTGCACCTCGGTGACGCCGAGCGCCGCGTACTCGGCCACCTCGGCCACGAATGCGTCGACGTCGGCCAGGGGCGGCCGCGTGACCAGCACCGTCTTGGCGATGCTGTCGTAGTCCCGGCCCTCGGCGGCGCAGTGTTCCCGCAGCACGTCGAGCTTGCGCGCGACCTCCGCCGGGCTGTTGCCGAACACGTTGCAGGCGTCGGCGTAGCGGGCCACGAGCCGCAGCGTCTTCTTCTCGCCGCCGCCGCCGATCATGATCGGGGGGTGCGGCCGGCTGATCGGCGCCGGCACGTTCAGCGTCTCGGCCAGCTGGTAGTGCCTGCCGTCGAACGGGCCGTTGTTGTCGCTCCACATCTGCAGGCAGATCTGCAACGTCTCCTCGAGCCGCTCGAAGCGCTCGCCGACCGGGACGACCGGTACGCCGAGGCCGCGCTGCTCACGGTCGTACCAGGAGGCGCCGATGCCGAGCCGGGCCCGCCCGCCGGAGAGCACGTCGAGCGTGGTGACGATCTTGGCGAGCAGGCCCGGATAGCGGTACATCACCCCGGTGACGAGGACACCGAGCGTCATCCGCTCGGTGTTCGCCGCCACGTAGCCCAGGGTGGTGTAGGCCTCGAGCATCGGCTCCTCGGCCGACGTCGTGAACTCCATCTGGAAGTAGTGGTCCATCACCGTGAAGGCCGAGACCCCGGCCTGCTCCGCGATGCGGGCGGTCTCCGCCAGCGCCCCGGCCGTCTCGGACGGGTCGGCGGGCGTGGAGAAATTCCAGTAGTGCAGCCCGAGCTTCATGGCCCATCCTTTCGGGGTTCCTGGGACAACTGGCAATTATGCCGGGACTGCCCGGATCAGCCGGTGCGTTCCTGGTCGCGGACGCGGCGCCGCCCGAGCAGCAGGTAGCCGAGGAAGCCGATGGCGAAGGACATCGCCACGCCGAGGTTCGCGTACGCCCAGTCGCCGGTCCTGCCGCCGAGGCCGGCCGCCGACAGCAGGTAGCCCTGCCAGGACAACCAGGAGGCCAGGCTGTTCGTCACCAGGCCCCAGCCGACGGCGGTGCCGGCGACGACGAGTCCGACCGCCGCCGCGCCGATCGAGCCGTATCGGCCTTCGGGCCGGTAGAGGTCCGCCTCCGCGTACGCCTGCCGGCGCAGTGCGAGGTCCGCGAGGAACACGCCGCACCAGCCGGCGATCGGCACGCCGAGGGTGATGAGGAAGCCCTGGAAGGGGCCGATGAAGCTGTTGGCGATCCAGACGACGTAGATGGTGCCGAGGATCATCAGGACACCGTCGATGCTCGCCGCCACCCACCTGGGCACCCGCAGTCCGAGGGTGAGCAGCGCCAGGCCTGAGGAGTAGATGTCCAGGACCGCGCCGCCGATGAGGCCGAGGATGGCGACGAGTGCGAACGGTACGAGGTACCAGGTGGGTACGAGCGCCGTCAGGGCGCCGATGGGGTCGGCGGCGATCGCGCTGCGGAGCTGCTCGTCGGAGGCGGCGAGCAGCAGGCCGTAGACCACCAGGACCACGGGCGCCACGCTCGCCCCGAACGTGGTCCAGCCGACGACGCCCCGGCTCGATGCGCCGCGCGGCAGGTAGCGGGCGTAGTCGGCGCCGGAGTTGACCCAGCCGAGGCCGAAGCCGGTCATCGCGAAGATGAGGGTGCCGATGAGCGCCTCGACGGACCCGTTCGGTACCGACGACACCGCGGCCCAGGAGACGTGGTCGGCGGTCAGCGCGAGGTAGCCGACGGTCAGGACGGCGGTGGCGATGGTGATGATGCCTTGCAGGCGCATGATGGCGTCGAAGCCGAGGACCCCGGCGAGCACGACGATCAGGGCCACGACGAGGAACGCGACGACCTTGGTGAGGTTGCCGCTGCCCCAGCCCAGCCGGTCGAAGACGGTCGCCGTGGCCAGTGTGGCGAGGGCGCAGAGCACGGTCTCCCAGCCGACGAGCAGGACGTAGCTGATGGCCGCGGGCAACGCGTTGCCGCGTACGCCGAACGGGGCCCGGCTGAGGATCATCGTGGGCGCCGAGCCGCGCTTGCCGGCCAGCGACACGAAGCCGACGAGCAGGAACGACACGACGGTGCCGAGCACCCCGGCGAACGTCGCCTGCCAGAAGGAGACACCGAAGCCGAGGAAGAACGAGCCGTAGCTGATGCCCAGGACGGCGATGTTGGCGGCGCACCACGGCCAGAACAGGTCGCGGGGCCGGCCTTTGCGTTCCTCCTCCGCGATCACGTTGATGCCGTTGAGCTCGACGGGCAGGCCGGCCGGCCCGCCGGCGCCGGGCTTCGGGCCTTGACTCTGGGTGGGGCGTACCTCTGCGGTCATGGCCATCCTTGCGCAGTACTCGGAGGCGTCGAGGAGTTGTGGACGGTGCGGGCGATCACCAGTGTCCGGCCGGCGGGCCCGGATGGACAAGGGCCGGGGCGGGGTGGACGCGGGTTCGCCCGCTCCGTGCCGACGCATGCGCCGACCGGGAGCGGGCGAAACCGTGGAAGCTGTCAGTAGCGCAGGGCGCGCAGGCCGGTGTAGCTGTCGCAGGCCGATGAGACGCCGTTCGGGCGGGGGTTGTCGTTCTCGGTGAGGTAGTAGTCGACGCCGGCCATGTCGCTGTGGGTGAAGATGCGGGCGAAGTCGATGGTGCCCTCACCCACGTCGGCGAACGACCCGTCGGCGGCCATGTCCTTGACGTGGAACAGCGAGAACCGGCCCGGGTACTGCTTGATCAGCTCCACCGGGTCGGCGCCGACGCTGGACGCCCAGTACAGGTCGAGTTCCATCGCGACCAGGTTCGGGTCGGTCTCACGGACCAGCACGTCGTAGCCACGCACTCCGCCCTCCTGGGTGGTGAACTCGAACCCGTGGTTGTGGTAGGCGACCGTGATGCCCGCCTGCTTGAGCTTGGCGCCGACCGCGTTGAGGGTCGCCGCGACCGCGGAGTAGTCGTCGAGCCCCCACGAGCCGGAACCCGAGATCCGGACGTACTTCGCGCCGAACGCTCGGGCGTTGGCGATGACGCCGTCGAGGTTGTTCTGGAGGTCGCCGAGGCCGATCCCGATCGACGGGACGGACAGCCCGGCGTCGGCGACCAGGGGTGCCAGCGTGTCGGCGCGCTTGCCGTAGAAGTTGTTCACCGCGCCCGAGGGTTCCGCATTGCGGTAGCCGCAGGCGGCGAGCGCGGCCAGGGTGGCTTCCGGTGTGGCCGGCATGGTGGCCCGCACGGTGTAGAGGACGAGGCCGATCCGGTCGTCGGGGACCTCTCGTGTGCCCGGGGCCGGCTGCGGCCGGCCGATGTCGGAGTCGGCCGCCGCCCGCAGGATGCTCGCGCTCTCCTGCGCGGTGATGACGTCGTCCTGCCGGAGCGCGTTGGTCAGCCCGCTGACGGCGCTCACGAAGCTGCCGTGGTCGGCGAACGGCGCGCCGGCCCAGATGGTGTCCAGGATCGTGCACCCGTCGCCGAGGTCGCGGTTGGGTACGCCCGAGTCGGCCCGGTCCCGGCCGAAGAACACGGTGGAGGAGGTGGTGTAGCCCCAGGGGCAGTTGTCGGCGGCGACCTGTTCCGCGGCGGGCGTCTCGGGTTCGGCGGCCGACGCCGCAGCCGCGGTGAGCGGCAGGAGTGTCGCGGCGAGCGACACGGCGAGCAGGTGACGGGCTCGCGGTCGATGGTGGGACGAGCTGGAATTCATCGTTGTCTCCCGGAAGTCGGAGGGGCAGGTGGTCAGGCCACAAGAGGGCAGCGCCACGGACGGCGGCTGCTGGAGGTTGTCGGGGGGCCGCGTCGGGCCGGTGGTGGCGGGGCGGCCTTGCGCCCCGCCACCCGTGCCGCTCAGCTCACGGTCACGACCACGGTCGAGGACCAGGTCGCCCCGACGCTGTCGGTGGCGGTCAGCCGTGCCGTGTAGGTGCCCTTGCGGGCGTACGTGTGACTGGCCGACGCCCCGTGCACGGTGGCCGAGTTGTCGCCGAAGTCCCACACGTGATCCGTGAAGGTACGCCCGGGTGCCGGTGAGCCGGTCCCGGTGAACGCGACCGTCAGCGGCGCGGTGCCCGTGGTGGGTGTGGCCGTGGCCGACACCGTGGCTCCGGTCTGTTCGCGCACCCCGGCGCCGTTGAAGCGCAGCCAGTCCAGCGCCATCAGGTCGGGGGTGCCGCCGGTCTGGTTCGGGTTGACGAAGACCAGGTAGAGCGTCACGGTGCGGCCCGGATCGGTCAGCTCGACGGTGGGTGAGACGACGTTGTCCCAGCCGCCGGTGCCGCCGATGGTGGCCCGGCCGAGAAGCTGGCCGGTGGGGGAGTCGGCTCTGACCTCGATGTCGCCGCCGCTGCTGCCGGAGGCGACGCCGAAGGTGACCGAGTCGATGTTGCGGAGGTTGACCGGGCCGAAGTTGATCCACTCGCCGTGGTCGATGTCGCCGATGCGTTTGCCGGCGCTGGCGGTCGCGCGGTCGAGGACCTGGATGCCGCTCTGGCCGTCGAAGTGCTCGGCCTCCTTGCTCTTGGTCTGCAGCTCCGCCCGGGTCGAGCCGACCAGCTCCGGTGCCCCGTTCGCGCCGCCGTCGGTGTACTGGGCGGACAGCAGCGTGTAGAGGTTCTGGCCCGGGCCGTGCCCGTCGCCGCCGTTGCTCTCGGTCACCGCCACCCCGGTGCATCCGACGTAGTTGTCCAGCGGGTGGGCGTGTGAGTCGTGGCCGAGTTGGGTCTGCACGACGACCTTGGTGCAGTCGATGCTGCTCTCCTCCGGGTCGGTGACCGTCACCGTGTACGGGATGCGGTCACCGAAGTCGAAGAAGGCCCCGTCGGGGACGCTGAGGGTCACCGTCGGGCGGGTGTTGCCGGCCGTGATCTCCTGTACGGCGACGGCGGTCTGCCCGTTGGTGGCGGTGACGGTGAGCCGGGCGGTGTAGCGCCCCGGTGTGCCGTAGGTGTGGCTGGGGTTGGCGGCGGTGGAGTCGACGCTGCCGTTGCCGTCGAAGTCCCAGGCGTACTCGATGGCGGTGCCGTCCGGCCCGGCGGAGCCGGCGCTGGAGAAGGCGACGGTCAGCGGTGCCGGTCCGCTGTCCTTGTCGACGGCCAGCTTGGCCACGGGCGGCCGGCTGTTGGCGACGTAGTCGATGCGGTAGATGCCGGCGCCCTCGTTGCTGCCGCCGCGGCCGCTGCCGCTGCCCTCGCCGAAGTCGATGACGTAGAGGGAGCCGTCGGGCCCGAATTCCGCCTCGAACGGCTGGATCCAGGACATGTCGCCGAGGATGCCGTTGATGGACTGCAGGTCACCGACGTTGGTGGGGCCGAAGCGGGGGTCGCGGAAGGTCTGGGCGGTGTCGTGGATCGACAGCGTCTTGAACCACCTGCGGGTCAGCTCGTAGACGATCCACTTGCCCTCGTAGTACTGGGGGAACTTGGTCAGCCGCTTGTTGGACGGGTCGTAGTCGTAGACCGGTCCGCTCATGGGGCCGCCACCGCCGGTGCCCAGCTCGGGGAACTGCGGGGAGGCCGAGTAGGCGTACCAGACCAGGGCCGGCTTGGCCGCCGGGAGGTTGGTCAGGCCGGTGTTGTTGGGGGAGTCGTTGACCGGCGCGGCGCAGTCGAACTTCGGCCCGGAGGTGCTGGTGGCGAAGTCGTAGTCGTTGAACGGGATGTTGTTGCCGATGCAGTAGGGCCAGCCGTAGTTGCCGGCGCTGGTGATCCGGTTGAACTCGACGGTGCCTTCCGGCCCCCGGTTGGGGTTGGCGGAGCGGGCGTCGGGGCCGTAGTCGGCGACGAGCAGCGCGTGGGTCTTGGAGTCGACGGTGATGCGGAACGGGTTCCGCATGCCCATCGCGTAGATCTCCGGTCTGGTCCGTTCCGTGCCCGGGGCGAACAGGTTGCCGTCGGGAATGGCGTACTTGCCGTTGGGTAGCGGCTTGATCCGCAGGATCTTGCCCCGCAGGTCGTTGGTGTTGCCGGCGGTGCCCTGCGCGTCGTACGCGCGACGGCCGGCCCGCTCGTCGATCGGGGTGAAGCCGCTGGACTCGAACGGGTCGGTGTTGTCGCCGATGGCGGCGTACAGGTTGCCCTGCTGGTCCATGGTCACCGAGCCGCCCATGTGCGAGTTGGCGCGCGCCTCACCGCGCCAGGTGGGGATGGTGAGCAGGCGTTTTTCCGAGGCGAGGCTGACGCTGTCGCCGTCGACGGTGAAGCGGGACAGGTTCAGCTGCTTGGCCACCCGGTCGGACCAGAGCAGGTAGAGCCAGTTGTTGTCGGCGAAGTGCCGGTCCAGGGTCATGCCGAGCAGGCCGTCGGACTGGCTGGTCTGCTCCGGGGTGTAGGCGAAGTCCAGCAGCGTGGTGACCGCGAGGGTGTCCTGGTTGACGACCTTCAGCGCGCCGGTGCGCTCGATGTAGAAGACCCGCCGGTCCGGCGCGACCGCCAGTTCGAACGGGTCGGAGAGGTCCTGGTTGACCAGGGGGATCCGCTCGAAGTTGCTGGTCCGGGTGGCGCCGCAGTCACCGGGGGCGGCGCCGGCGGCCCACTTGATGCCGCCGGCCAGGTGCGCGAGGAAGGCCGGCTCCTGGAACGAGGAGGAGCTGTGCCCGCCGGCGGTGAACCAGGAGCGGCCGCCGTCGTAGTTCTGGCACCACGAGTACGCGTGGTCGGTGCCTTCGTCGAGCCCGGGAATGCCGTCGCGCACCTTGATCTGGGCGAGCGTGTGGACCTTGCCCGTGGGGTTGGTGCGCCAGTTGTACCACTCCTCGCTGCGCTCCCAGAGTTCCGGCAGGTCCTTCGTGGACGGGTGGGCGTGGTCGAGGACCTTGATCCGGCCCGGGAAGGTGCCGCCCGTGGCGGAGAAGTCCGGGTGCTGGTCGAAGACGGTCCCGACCAGCCCCTCGTACCAGGACCAGTCCCGCTCGCTCGCCGACGCGGCGTGCAGGCCGACCCAGCCGCCGCCGTCGCGGATGAACTTCTGGAGCGCGGCCCGCTGGTCGGCGTCGAGGAGGTCGCCGGAGGCCGGGGTGGAATTGGTGTTGTTGAACACGAGGGCGTCGAAGCGGGCGAGGTTCGCGTCGGTGAACGCGCCCGCGTCGGTGGTCGCCTCGACGGCGAATCCCTGTTCCTCGCCGAGCTTTTCGATGGCGGCGACTCCGGCCGGAATGGAGTCGTGGTAGAAGTTGGTGACCTTGGAGAAGACCAGCACCCGGAAATTGGTGGCGGTCGCGGATTCGGCTGCGGTCGCCGGCAGGCTCGGCAACAGGAGTGTGGCGGCTGCGAGCAGGGCGAACAGTAGCGTGCGTTGGCGTCTCATACACGCGCTCCTTGGTGGGGACGGTCGCGAGAAAGCGCTTTCCACGTTCCCTGCACCCTATGAGATCAATTCCGATGGGTCAATGTCCGGGCACCGCGTGCATTTCGTCCGATGGAACGGTCTACAGGCATGCCGATAACCACTCTCTCGACATGAGGGAGTGGTTATCGGCGGTCAATTGAATGAGATTGCGGTCGGGCGCCGGGGCCGTCGATTCCGGCCGGCCCCGGCGTCCGTCAGCGCTCCTCCCGGCGGTCCCTCAGAACCGCAGCTTGCGCAGGTAGCGGTAGCCGACCTCGGCCGTCTGCTGCGGCGTCACGTCGGGGGTGTCGTTCTCGACGATGTACTCGAGCACCGAGTGTTCCTGGAAGATCCGGGCGAAGTCGATGGTCCCGGTGCCCAGGTCGGCCATGTCGCCGGTGGCGGGGTCCCGGTCCTTGACGTGGTACTGCAGGACGCGCTGCGGCGCGGAGCGGATGACGTCGAGGGTGAAGCCCTCCGGGTCCGCGGCGCCGTCGCCGGAGTTGATGCCGCCGGTGACCGCCCAGTAGAGGTCGACCTCCAGGTGCACGAGCTTCGGATCGAGTTCCGCGGTCAGCACGTCCCAGGGCCGCTTGCCGCCGCCGAGGTCGATGGTGAACTCGTGGGCGTGGTTGTGGTAGCCGTAGCGCAGGCCGCCAGCCCGGGCCGCGGCGGCCTCGACGTTCATCTGCTCCGCCCAGCGCTTCCACTCGTCCGCGCTCTCGGAGTACAGGTACGGCACCACCATGAACTGCTGGCCCAGGGTGACCGCGTTCTGGATCTTCTGCTCCAGCTCGGCGGGGCTGCCGCTGATCCCGTCGTGGCTGGAACTGGCCCGGATGCCGATGCCGTCGAGGAACTGGCGCAGCTGGGCGGCCGTGCGGCCGAAGTAGCCGAGCGCCAGCTCCACGCGCGGATACCCGATGCGGGCCAGGTGGGTGAGGGTGGCGTCGTAGCCGGGCGAACCCCACAGGGCGTCGCGCACCGTCCACAGCTGGATGCTGATCAGGCCCGGGGGTACGTGGTTGCGTCCGGTGCTGTGTGCGGTGGCCGACGCGGCCGTCGCGCCGAGACCGGACGCCGCGAGCCCGACACCGGCGATGGTGGCCAGTGAGCCGCGCAGCAGGCTGCGCCGGTCAACGGAGCGCCGCAGCGCGGCCATCCCGTCGTGTCCGTAACACATGGTTGCTCCTTTCGTGAGTTATGCGGTGGGGACCAGGACGACCTGGTCGCTGCCGGTCAGGGACGGCAGGCCGTCACCGCCGGCGTCGGTGTACGAGGCGACGAACACCGCGGTCAGGTTGTCGTGCTCCGGGTCGTGGCCCGACGGCACCGTCGTCTGGATCGAGCCGGTGCAGCCGGTGGCGGTGGTCTGCGGGTGCCCGTGCTGGTCGTGGCCGAGGACGTAGGTGACGGTGACCCGGGCGCAGTCCACCGGCTGGTCGTCGGTCACCCGTACCTCGAACTGGACGGTGTCGCCGAAGGCGAACGGCTGCCCGTCGGCCGGCTTGACCAACTCCACCACGGGCGCGGCGTTGCCGACCACGACCCGCACCGAGGCGGAGGCCGACAGGCCGGCCGGGTCGCTCATGTTGAGCGTCGCGTTGTACAGGCCGTTCTCCCGGTAGGTGAACGTCGGGTTCGCCGCCCGCGAGTCGACCTTGCCGTCGTTGTCGAAGTCCCACGCGTACTTCAGCCGGTCACCGTCGTAGTCGGTGGTGCCCGCGCTGGAGAACGTGACGGTCAGCGGCGCGACCCCGTCCGTGGGCGTGGCCGAGACCTGGGGGACCGGGGTGTGGTTGCCCGTCCAGCCGGTGTAGTCGATCCGGGCCAGCTGCGCGTCCGGGTTCTCGCTGAAGTAGCCGTCACCGTACTCGAGCACGTAGAGCGCGCCGTCTGGGCCGAATTCCAGGTCCATCGGGTTGTCGAAGGTGATCGAGGACAGCACCGGCTCGATCCCGGTCAGGTCGCCGTCGGCGTCCAGCCGGAAGCCCTTGACGTAGTCCCGCGTCCACTCGTGGAACAGCGGCATGCCGTCGTAGTAGGCCGGCCACGCCACCGGTGCGCGTCCCCGGATCGTCGGCGGCGAGAACTGGTACGCCGGCCCGGCCATCGGGCCGATGCCGCCGGTGCCCAGCTCCGGGAACTGCGCCGAGGGGCCGTAGTTGTACCAGACCTGCGGCTGCTGCACGGGCGGAAGCTGGCGCAGCCCGGTGTTGTGCGGCGATTCGTTGACCGGCGCGGCGCAGTTGAACGGCGCCCCCGACTGGCCGGTGGCGAAGTCGTAGTCCACGTACGGCAGCTGCGCGGTCGCGCAGTACGGCCAGCCGTAGTTGCCGGCCTTCCGCGCGGCCAGCCACTTGCCGTGCCCGGCCGGCCCGCGCAGCGGATCCGGGTCGCCCGCGTCCGGCGAGTAGTCACCGACGTACAGGTCGCCGGTCTCGCGGTTCAGCTCGATCCGGAACGGGTTGCGCAGGCCCATCAGGTAGATCTCCGGCCGGGTGCCGGCCGTGCCCTGCGGGAACAGGTTGCCGTCCGGGATGCTGTACCCGCCGTTCGCGCCGACCTTGACCCGCAGGATCTTGCCCCGCAGGTCGTTGGTGTTGGCCGCGGTGCGCTGCGCGTCATACGCCGGGTTCCGGCCTGGACGCTCGTCCAGCGGCGCGTAGCCGCCGGACTCGAACGGGTTCGTGTCGTCACCCGTGGACAGGTACAGGTTGCCCGCGGCGTCGAAGGCGATGTCGCCGCCGACGTGGCAGCAGATGCCCCGGTCCACCGGCACGTCGAGGATCTGCTGCTCGGTGGAGAGGTCCAGCTTGTCCTTGACCAGCCGGAACCGGGACAGCCGCAGCGCGCCCTTGAACTTCGCGAAGTCCGCGGCCGTGCCCCAGGCCGGTGCGTCGCCCTCGTTGACGTCCGGGGTCGACGGGTCGTCGACCGGGGTGTTCCCCGGCGGGGAGTAGTACAGGTAGACCCAGTTGTTGCCGCCCTTGCCGAAGTTCGGGTCGATCGCGACGTTCTGCAGGCCCTCCTCGTCGTGCCGGTAGACGTCCAGGGTGGCGGCGACCGTGTTGCGGCCGGTGGTGGGGTCGTGCAGCCAGACCTCACCGGCGCGGGTCACGTGCAGCACCCGGTTGTCGGGCAGCACCGCGAGGTCCATCGGTTCACCCGGGTGGTCGTTGAGGGTGACCTTCTGGAAGTCGCTGTCCGGGGGCGGCGCGGCCGCGTCGGGGGCGGCCGTCGCGGCGGTGGGGGTGGCGACGAGTGTCATGGTCGTCAGACCCGCTACGGCGAGCGCGAGTCGTCTCTTCATCTGCCTCTCCTTGTGCTGGGGGACCGGTCGGGGCAGGTCGAGGGGGTCGGCTACTCCTTGATGGACCTGGTTGCGGGCATGGCTGAGTCGCCCGCCTCGACGCGCGCCACCAGCGGTGGGATCGGTCGGGGACGGGCGGGGGACTCGGGTTGGGGGACAGGTGGCGGTCAGTTGTCGGCTAGTGGGTCAACCGCGACGAAACACCATCGACCTGGCCGACGCTACAAAAGACATGTCCACGTGTCTATAGCTTTCCTTCGACGCAACCAAACTTTCGATCGGAGACGACGAAAGTCGGTCCGTCGTGTTGCGGTCGCGGGAGGAGTGAGTAGGCTTCCGCGCCGGTCAACGGCACGACGGGGCACGACGCGTGCTCCGGTGCGGCCACCACGGATGCGCCCAGCCCGCCGCGATCACCAGCGCGCCCACGGCGAGGAGCGACGGGCTGCGCCGGCGGGCGCCGACCGCCATCAACGCGTCACCGGCGAGCCGCACCGCCTGCGCGGACGCGGGCATGTGCGACCGCACCCACCGCCCCCGCCGGGTGCGGGCGAGCGCGTCGAGGTCCGCCAGCCGCAGCACCGCCACCGACCCCGCCACCGGTAGTGCGACCCGGACGGCGGCCGCCGCCCTCGGATGCGCGCGCCAGAGCAGGATGTTGGACGCCAGGCTCGCCGTGACGTCTGCCGAGATCTTGACCGGGTGAACCTGATGAACCAGCACCCGGTCGGACAGCCGCATGTCGCCATCCTCCACCCGCCGGGCAGCGGGAAGGCAGCGATTGGCAGGTCCGGAACCGGCCCGGGCTGCTCGCGCCGGGCAGTGCCGTGACCGGAAGCTGGTGCCGCCTCGGCGCACGATGGTCAGAGCACTAGTTGTTGCGGGGCACGAGGTTGACGACGATCGCCCCCGGAACTCGGTTGCATGATGACCGGTGGGTGTGAGTAGTGTTTGCGCCATGTCGAGCCCTGAGGCATCCAAGGTGGGGGCTTTCGGTCACGCCGTCAGCCCCCTGAACCACTGAGTTCATAGTTCGCTTCCCAGCAGCCTTCGCTGCATGGGCATTGGCGCGCACCCTTGGGCCGCTGGCCGCGGTGACGAGACGTCTCCTCGTTCTCTCTCACCCCGGAGCTCTTGATGCCTCTCCCGCTCTACCTGCTTGCCGTGGCGGTCTTCGCCATGGGCACCTCGGAGTTCATGCTTGCCGGCTTGGTGCCGGACATCGCCGCAAGCCTCGACGTGTCGGTCGGGGCCGCCGGGCTTCTGACCTCGGCGTTTGCTCTCGGGATGATCTTCGGCGCGCCGCTGATGGCGGCGCTTGCCCGCTGGTGGCCAGTCCGGGCCAGCCTGCTGTGCTTCGTGCTGGTTTTTGCCGTGGCCCACGCCGTAGGCGCTCTCACGACGAGTTTCGCGGTTCTGCTCGTTACCCGGGTGATCGCCGCCCTGGCCAACGCGGGCTTCCTTGCTGTGGCACTGAGCACGGCGGCCACGCTCGTCGCATCTGACCAGAAAGGGCGCGCGCTGGCGGTGCTGCTCTCGGGTACGACGGTGGCCACCATCGCTGGAGTTCCCGGCGGCGCAATCCTCGGCACGCTGCTTAGCTGGCGGGCAACCTTCTGGGCGATCGCACTGCTCTGCCTTCCCGCCGCCTTCGGCGTCGTGAAAGGCATCCCGGCCCGTGCCGGAAAGACACCTCAGGGCACTCGAGCTGGCTCGTCTCTTCGGGACGAGATCGCCCAGCTCGCGATGCCCAGGCTGCTCCTGGTCATGCTGCTCGGTGCCCTCGTCAACGCTGCCACCTTCGCCACGTTCACCTTCCTGGCACCGATCGTGACTGACACCGCCGGCCTGGGCGAGCTGTGGGTCTCGGTCGTACTGGTGCTGTTCGGGGTCGGGTCCTTCGTCGGCGTCACCCTCGCGGGACGGCTCTCCGACCAGCATCCCGGCATCGTGATCGCAGTCGGTGGCCCGTTGCTGATGCTCGGCTGGGTCGCGTTGGTGGCCCTAGCTGCCCAGCCCGCAGCGCTTCTGCTCCTCGTGTTCGCGCAGGGCACGCTCTCCTTCGCGTTGGGCAGCACTCTGATCGCCCGGGTTCTCTACGAGGCAGCAAGCGCCCCCACGATGGGAGGGTCGTACGCAACCGCGGCGCTCAACATCGGTGCTGCTGGCGGGCCCGTCGTTGCCGCAGCGACCCTCAGGGCCAATGCCGGCGACCTCGGCCCGGTGTGGGTCAGCGGCCTGTTGGTCGCGGTCGCACTGCTCATCGCCCTGCCGCTGCGGCGATTCATCGCACCCCGCCTCGGCCAGGCGATCCGATGACCCAGCCGAACGCTCCGCTGAGCATCGAGCGACGTCGGCGACCCATCAAGCGCTGCCGAACCCACCCAATCACTCATGTCGCTGCCGAGATGGGGATCTGGCGGGCCAGCGCCAGCAAGTGGGTCAATCGCTGGCGTCGCCACGGGGAGGTCGGACTCCAGGATCGACCCTCGACCCCTTCGCTCGGATCGTCGGCAGCCAGACCCGGCACCAGAAACCAAGCCCTACACCCCTCGACACAACGGCAAAGTCGAGCGCTACCAGCTCATCCTGGCAGGAGAACTGCTCCACCCGCTTCACGACTACAGCGATGTGTCACCAACGTCCAGCCGCTCCTGCAACTAGTTCTTGGCGGCCAGCAACTGCAACTCGCGGAACTGCCGCTTGTCGGTGGGCTTCGGTTCGCACAGCACCCGGGCGACCTCGCCCAGGCCGACGTCGCGCAGCAGCCCCGCCAGGTGGTCCGGCGACCAGCGGTAGGCCGTCACCACCGAATGGCCGAAGGCCTGTGCCGGGATCGCGGGGTCGTCGGTGGCGTAGCAGCTGATCAGCAGTTGGCCGCCGGGGGCCAGGACGCGGGCGAACTCCGCGACCACGGCCGGGAGGTCCTTCGGCGAGGTGTGGATGATCGAGGACCGGGAGAGCACCCCGCCCAGCGCGCCGTCCGCGATGTCGAGCGCTGCCATCGAGCCCACCTCGAACCGCAGATCCGGGTTGGCCTTCCGGGCCAGCTCGATCATCGCCGGTGAGGCATCGACGCCGAAGGCTCGTAGCCCCAACCCCCGCAGATGAGCGGTGACATGCCCTGGCCCGCACCCCAGGTCGGCGACCTCCCCGTCACCACCAGCGCGCACCGACTCGGCGAAGGCGGCCAGCAGTGCCCGCTCCAGTGCCCGGTCCCGCAGGGTGTCCGCGAACTGCTCCGCGTAACGCGCGGCGACGGCGTCGTAGGCGTCGCGGGTGGCGGGAAGTGAGTCCAGCTCGGTCATCCGCGGACCGTAACGGACGCCACTGACACGGGGCGGCGCCCGGCTCGGTGCGAGCCGCATCGTGGTCAGGAAGGTCCGATCCAGTGCCGGGCCGGGGCCGCAACCCGGTGGACCTGTCCGGCCATGGCAACTAGTGACCGGCGTAGAGGGCGTCGATCTCGGCGGCGCGTTGCCGCTGCACGGCCTCCCGCTTAATTTTCAACGTGGGGGTGAGCTCACCGTTGGCCTCGGTGAAGTCGTCGGGCAGGATGCGGAAGGTCTTGATCGCCTCCGCATGGGAGACCATGCTGTTCGCCCGGTCGACCGCGGCCTGGATCTCACCGCGCAGGGCGGGGTCGTCGCGCAGTTCCGCCACCGAGGCGCGCGGATGGCCGTGAGCGGTTCTCCACCGCTGCCATCCCTGCGGGTCGATGGTGATCAGCGCGGCGGCGTACGGCTTGGCGTCGCCGACGATCATGCAGTTGCTGACCAGGGGGTCCGCGCGTACCCGATCCTCCATCGGTGCGGGCACGATGTGCTTGCCGGCCGCGGTCACGAGGATCTCCTTGGTGCGTCCCGTGATGCGCAGGTAGCCGTCGTCGTCGAGGTTGCCGAGGTCGCCGGTGCGGAACCAGCCGTCGGCGGTGAACGCCGCGCGGGTGGCGGACGGGTTGTTCCAGTAGCCGTGGAACACGACCTCGCCGCGGGCGAGGATCTCCCCGTCGTCGGCGATCGCCAGCTCCACGCCGGGTAGTGGCCGGCCGACCGTGCCGATCCGCATGGCCGACGGGCGGTTCGCCGCCAGCGCGGGGGAGGTCTCGGTGAGACCGTACCCCTCCAGAGCCGTCAGGCCGGCCCCGCGGAAGAAGTGTCCGAGCCGCTCACCGAGCGGAGCGCCACCGACAATCGCGATGCGGCACCGTCCGCCGAGCGCCGCCCTCAGTTTCCGGTAGATCAGCAGGTCGAAGACCTGCCGTGCCAGCCGCAGCAGCGGGCCGGGTCCGGACAGGCGGTCGAGGGCCCGGCTGTACCGCACCGCGACGCGCTCCGCGACCGCGAAGAGCGGGCCCTGGTGGCTCTCGATGGCCTTCTGCTGCGCCCGGTGATACATCCTCTCGAACACGCGCGGCACCGCGAGGACGAACGTCGGCCGGTATCGACGGAGCTGATCCATCACGCCGCTCATGCTGGCGCTGTGCACCATCGTCGCCTGGGTCTGCACCATCCCGACCTGGATCAGCCGGGCGAACGCGTGCGCCAACGGCAGGAAGAGCACGGTCGACGCCTGCTCGTGGAACAGTTCCGGCAGAGCCGCCACCGCGTTGCCGACGTCGAGACGGATGTTGCGGTGCGTCAGCACGCAGCCCTTCGGCCGGCCGGTCGTCCCGCTGGTGTAGACGATCGTCGCCACGTCCCCGCCCGACACCGCGCCACGGCGGGCCTCCACGTGCCCGTCATCGACCGCCTGGCCCCGGTCTGCCAGCTGTACCAGGTCGCCGGCGTCGATCTGCCACACGTGTTCAAGCCCGGGCAGCCTGTCCCGCACGCCGCTCAGCATCGCGGCGTGGGCCGGTGTCTCCACCACGCACGCCACCGCGCCGGAATCGGCCAGGATCCAGGCCAGCTGTTCGGCGCTCGAGGTGTCATACACCGGCACGGTCACCGCGCCGATCGTCCACAGCGCATAGTCGACCAGGGTCCACTCGTAGCGGGTGCGGCTCATCAACGCCACCCGGCTTCCGGGCGCGACCCCCGCGGCGATAAGCCCCCGGGCCAACGCCAGCACGTCGTCGCGGAACTGCCGGCAGGTCACCGCACCCGCGTCGGCGGCCCCCGACTGCTGCACGGGCCACGTCCGGATGTCCGGGTCCGGGCGCACAAACTGCACGGTGTCCGGTTTACGGCGCGCGTTCTCCCACACCACGTCGGCCAGTCCCGCCGACTCACCGACGGTCACCTCCGGCTTCACCGCGACGCTAGCCCGCATGCCCCGTACGCCCCCTGGCTGTGGATCGATCCGTCCCCGCGCGCCCCGACGCGCGATTGCCCGAGGCGTAGGAGGGCAAACGCTGCGATGCGTCCGCACCCGCGCCGGACCGGCCACCACGAGTTGGAAACGGAGGTCTTCTCTTGCACCGAGGGATTCCAGGCGGCGCGGACGGTACGTCTGGGCCCTGTCCTGCCGATCATGGCTAGGCCCCCGAGGCTGCCGCACCGGCCCTAGGATCGGGATGATGCAGGAGGGTGGGCTGACGGTTCGGCCAGCGAGCTTGGCGGATGTTCCTTCACTCGTGGAGTTGCGCCTGGCTAACGCCGAGGCGCACCTCGCTCTTGACCCCGGCATCTACCGCATCCCGCAGCGTGAGGCGGTGGTGCGCCACTTCACGGCCATGCTGGCCGACGAGGCGGGGCGGGACGGTGTTCTCGTCGCCGAGGCTCATGATGGCCGCGTGGTCGGGATGATCGAGGTGCTGCGGCAATCCGATCCGCCGGAGCATCAGATCCTGCGTCCTGAGCCTTCGGCGCAGGTCCACACGATCGTGCTGCCCGATGCCAGGGGACTCGGGGTGGGATCAGCCCTGCTGAACGCCGCTCGTCGGTGGGCAACCGACCGGGGCATCAGCTACCTGTCGGCTGGCATTCACCACCGCAACGTCGATGCAGTGCGCTTCTATAGCAGGCACGGCTATACCGACGCCGGTTTCTCCCTGGGCAGGCGCCTGGATCAGGTGTCCCCGCGCGGAGCGGGCCGGCAGGTGAGGTAGGCGTCGAGTGCGGCGGCGCCCGTGAGCATGGCGCGGCTGCGGGCCGAGAGGCGGGCGCGCCAGTCCTGCAGCATCGACTCCAGGGGTGCGACGCCCCCGGCGGAGCGGACCTGGGCGATCAGCGGGGCGATCTGCTCCAGCAGGTAGCCGCCCCGTCTGAGCTGGTGGGCCAGCCTGGCGTCGCGCACGTCGGCCGCGCTGTAGACCCGGTAACCCGTCTGCGGGTCCCGGCGCGGTTGCACCACGCCGGCGCGTTCCCATTTCCGCAGGGTGGCCGGGCGGAGGCCGAGCCTTCGTGCCAGGGGACCGACGAACGTGTCGCCGCGTTCCTGCGGCACGGGACCGAGGTCGCGCAGCGCGGCCTCGACGGCCTGGAGGGTGCGGCGGTCATCGAGGAGCTGGGCGTGGCTCTCGTCGATGAGCCGCAGCGCGTCCTCGGTCGCGCCCCGGTTGACCGCCCGCAGCACCGCCGTGGCCGTCTGGTGGCCGTGCCCGGCCACGAGGGCGAGGAACGCGTCGAGGGCTTTCACGTGCAGCGGGGTGTAGGTGCGGTAGCCGCTGTCGGTGCGCCCGGCGTCGGGAAGGACGCCGGCCGCCTCGTAGTTGCGGATCGCCTGCGTCGACAGGCCGTGCCTGCGCGCCAGGTCGACCGGCCTCAGGCGTACACCGTCTTGAAGGTTCTTCTCCAATGTCCCGTCTGTATCCGTGGCAAGGTCTCAACAGTCGATCCAACGATACCGTTTAGGGGATGACCGACCTCGAAGACATCGTCCACGCCGTTGACGCCGCCACCGTCCGCACGCTGCTCCCGGCCCGGCCGCGGGTGCTCGCCCTCGGCGAGCCCACCCACGGCGAGGACGTCCTGCTCGACCTGCGCAACGACCTCTTCCGGCAACTCGTCGACCAGGACGGCTACCGGACCATCGCCATCGAAAGCGACTGCCTGCTGGGACTGGCCGTGGACGATCACGTCACCGCGGGCACCGGCACTCTCGACGAGGTGATGGCGCGCGGCTTCAGTCACGGGTTCGGCGCGTCCGGGAGCTGGTGCGCTGGGTGCGCGCGTACCACCACGGCCGCCCTGCGGCGTGGAGGTGTTACGGAAGCTGACGCTGCGATACCAGCGCGCCATAACCGACAGCCAGGAGGAAACCGAGTGAAAGGCCGCGGACGGGTGGGGTAGGCGCATGGCGCGCAGCATCGGGCGCGAGTTCCGGGCAATGATCCGATGGACGGGGCCCATCGAGGACGGCGTGTTCATACATGGTCAGTGCGTGCACATCTGCAGGGTGTCCGCCCGGCCTGGCATGGTAGAGGGATGTGCAGGAACATACGCGTGCTCCACAACTTCGAGCCGCCCGCGACAAACGATGAGATCGAAGCCGCCGCGATCCAGTACGTGCGCAAGGTCAGCGGCACGACACGGCCGTCCGCAGCCAACGAGGAGGCCTTCGCCGAGGCGGTCGGCGCTGTCACGGCGGCCACCCGAACACTGCTGGACAGCCTCGTGACGAAGGCGGCTCCCCGTGACCGTGAGGTGGAGGCCGCGAAGGCCAAGGCGCGTGCGGCCGAACGATATGGTCCTCGAGAGGTAGCCGCGGGCTGACCGCTCCGCTCTGGCTACACCCCCGATGGGCTGCCTGATCCTGACGGCCTGTCCGCTCGGGTCGCTTGGCTCACCTGTTCAACCGGCGGGCGGAGCAGGCGCGGTCGCGTCGTGACGGCGAGATCCATTTCCCTTCGCGGCCGTGGCGCGCGCTACGCCCGGATGGTCTGCGGATCACCGGCGGCGTCGTGGGCGGCCATGGTGTCCTGCCGGAGAGGTTCCTCGCGCAGGATGGCGCAGTGCAGCCACGCGTCCGGGATGCCGAAGCCGTCCACCAGCGTCCGCATGTGTGGGCGCAGCTCCTTGAGCAGGCCGTTCACCACCCCGGTGACCGCCTTCGAGCGGGCCGGCGTGAGTCTGCCGTGCTCCAGCAGCCAGCCCTTGTTGGCCTCGATGACGGTGAGCGCGTACAGGTCACAGACCCGGGAGAGCAGCGCCCGGACCGCCGGGTCGTCGGTGTCGTCGATGCCGGCGACGAACGCCTCCAGGGTGATCCGGTCGATGTGCGCGGCCGCGACGGCGAGGACGTGGTCCTGGACGTCGTTGAAGATGTCGAAGGGGTGGTCCTTCTTCGTGGCCGCGCCGTTGCGCAGGCGGCGGACCGCGCCGTCGAGCAGGTGCCTCTCGCGGTCCTCGAAGGTCTTGAGCTGCCAGCCGCGGTCGGTGATGGCGACCTCCTCGTCGCGACCGGGCACGGCGCTGATCAGCCGCTCGATGAGCGACCGGGCGGCGGTGCGTTCGAGCACCATCTCCCGGACCTGTTCGGCGACGAAGGAGGCGCGCCCCCAGCCGTCCAGCGAACCGAACGCGTCGCGGTAGCCGGTGAGCAGGCCCTTGGCCACGAGTTGCAGCAGCACCGTGTTGTCGCCCTCGAATGTGGTGAACACGTCGGTGTCGGCCTTGAGGCTGGGTAGCCGGTTCTCGGCCAGGTAGCCGGCGCCGCCGCACGCCTCGCGGCACATCTGGATGGTGCGGGTGGCGTGCCAGGTCTGCGCGGCCTTCAGGCCGGCGGCCCGGGACTCCAGCTCCCGCTGCCGGTGCTCGTCGACCGGGCCGTCGCCGCCCTGCACCTCGTGCAGCGCCGCGACCAGCTCGGTCTGAGCGAAGTGCAACGCGTACGTGGTGGCCAGCGCGGGCAGCAGCTTGCGCTGGTGGGCCAGGTAGTCGTTGAGCAGCACCTCCTGCTCCGCGTCGGGCGTGCCGAACTGCCGGCGGATGTCGCCGTAGCGCACGGCGATGGTCAGCGCCGATTTGGTGGCCGCCGACGCGGCGCCGCCCACGCTGACCCGGCCGCGTACCAGGGTGCCGAGCATGGTGAAGAAGCGGCGGGAGTCGTTCTCGATCGGGCTGGAGTACGTGCCGTCCTGCGCGACCTGACCGTACCGGTCCAGCAGCATGTCTCGCGGCACCGTCACGTGCTCGAAGCTGAGCCGCCCGTTGTCCACGCCGAGCAGGCCGGCCTTGGCTCCCGCGTCGCCGATGGTCACACCGGGCAGGGGGTTGCCCTGAGCGTCGCGGATCGGGACCAGCCACGCGTGGACGCCGTGCCGCCGCCCGTTGGTGACCAGCTGTGCGAAGACCACCGCCATCCGCCCGTCGCGTGCCGCGTTGCCGATGTAGTCCTTGCGGGCGGCCTCGTGCGGGGTGTGCAGGTCGAAGGTCTGGGTGTGCGGGTCGTACGTGCAGGTGGTGCGCAGTTGCTGGACGTCGGAGCCGTGACCGGTCTCGGTCATCGCGAAGCAGCCGAAGATCTTGCCGGAGATGATGTCGCGCAGGAATGCGTCGTGGTGCCGTTTCGTGCCGAGGGCGGCGACGGCGCCGCCGAACAGGCCCCACTGCACGCCTGCCTTGACCATGAGTGACAGGTCGACCTGCGCCAGCATCTCGGTGGCGACGATCGAGCCTCCCACGTCGGAGCTGCCGCCGTATTCGGTCGGGAAGGCCGACGCGATCCCCAGCTCGGTGGGCAGTTCGGTGAGCAACCGGGTGATCCGCGCGCGGGCCTGGTCGCCGGTCTCGCCGTAGACCGGGAGGAAGCGCGCGTCGAGGTGGTTCCGGAGCGCGTTGCGGACGTCGGCCCATGGCCCGTCGAGCACCTCTCGCAGGCGAGCGAGGTCGATGTGATCGGACATGGGCACCCCTCCGTTGGCGGACATATGGGTACGGTCTGTACTTGATCAAGGTTACCGGCCGGTTGGCGTGACCCGCCGGGCAAAGCCGCGGTGAGACGGGACACCCTCGCGGCTCGCGCCGGGCCTGCGATCCCTCAGACGGTCGGACGGTTGCCGGCGATGATCACGGCGGTCGTCTCGGTGAACAGGTCGAACGCCGGCGGGAGGCCCGGTGGGTGACCCCGACAGCGGCCGGCGCCCGGTCACCGGACCTTGCCGAGATCGATTCACGAGCGTAGGAAGAACACCACCCGTCGATCGTCGACGCACCGTCCAGTGTCGAAGGAGGAGCGCGTGACCACACCCAGACGGCTCCGTCTCGCTGTGCCCGTGCTGGTGACCGTGGGCACCATGCTGCTCGGCACGGCCGCCGCCGCGGCGCCGGCCGCGACTGCGGCGCCGGCCGGTGATCGGACGTGTGACCCCATCGACCCGACGGCCTGCCTGCTGCCGTTCCCGAACGACTACTTCACCGTGCCGGACCGGACCAGCCCCACCGGCAAGCGGGTGCGGTTCGCGACCTCGGCGATGCCCGCCACTGTTCAGGGGGCGCCGATCGACCCGGCGGAGTGGAACCGGCAGGACGGGTTCAGCCCCGGCTCGCCGATCCTGGTGCGCGTGCCCGGCCTCGACGCCGCGGTGACCGGCATCGCGCCGGTCACCGACATCGGCCGCTCGCTGGCACCGGACGCACCGATCGTGCTGCTCAACGCCCGCACCGGCCAGCGCACCCCGTACTGGGCCGAGCTGGACGCGCACGCCACCGGCCAGCCCGACCGGCAACTGCTGATCATCCGGCCGGCGGTCGCGCTGAGCGAGGGCACCCGGTACGTGGTGGGCCTGCGCGGCATGCGCGACGGCACGGGGGCGACGATCCCGGCGCCGAAGGCGTTCCGGGCGTACGTCACCGGCGTCGGCCTCGGCCACCGCGACGGTCGCGCCGCGCAGATGAAACGGATCCTCGCCGACCTGAGCCGGACCGGTGTCAAGCGGCACAGCCTCTACCTGGCCTGGGACTTCACGGTGGCGAGCCGGCACGGGCTGACCGGGCGGATGCTGGCGATCCGCGACGGCGCGTTCGCCGCGCTCGGCCGGGCCGCACCGACGTTCACCGTTACCCAGGTGACCGACTACTCGCCGGAGCAGGATCCGCTGATCGCCCGGCAGGTGACCGGCACCATCGGGGTACCGTCCTATCTGACCGGCGATGGCGGGCCCGGCTCGCGGCTGCACTACGGGCCGGCCGGCGGCGACGGTACGCCACCCGCACCGAACGCCCTGCCCACGCCATCGGGCAGGACGGTGGCGGCGGACTTCGTCTGCAACATCCCGCGCAGCGCCTCCGCCGCGAAACCGGCGAACCTGTCGCTCTACGGCCACGGCCTGCTTGGCCGGCCCACCGAGATCAACGCCGGCAACGTCAAGACCATGTCGAACACGTACGACTTCACCTTCTGCGCGACCAGCTGGATCGGCATGGCCGCCGCCGACGTCCCCTACGTGGCCGGCGCCTTCACCAACCTCAGTGCCTTCCCCGCCGTGGTGGACCGGTTGCAGCAGAGCTTCCTGAACTTCCTCTTCCTGGGCCGCGCGATGATCCACCCGGGCGGGTTCGCCGCCCACCCGGCGTTCCAGGATCCCGCCGCGCGGCCGCTGATCAACACGGCCGGCGGGCTGCACTACGACGGCAACAGCCAGGGCGGCATCAACGGCGGCGCGCTCACCGCCATCGCCCAGGACTGGACCCGGTCGGTGCTCGGCGTGCCGGCGATGAACTACTCGACGCTGCTGCAACGCAGCGTCGACTTCGCCCCGTTCCAGCAGATCATGGACGGCTCCTACCCGGACAAGGTCGACCAGCAGCTGATCCTCGCGCTGCTGCAGATGCTGTGGGACCGCTCCGAGGCCAACGGGTACGCCCAGCACATGACCGACCGCCCGCTGCCGGGCACCCCGGCGCACCAGGTGCTGATGCACGTGGCCTTCGGCGACCACCAGGTCTCGCCCGCCGCGGCCGAGGTGCAGGCGCGCACGATCGGCGCCCGCATCCACACTCCCGCGCTCGCCGACGGCTGGTCGGCGGACGTGCGGCCGTACTGGGGCATCACGCCGATCCGCAGGTACCCGTACACGGGGTCGGCGTTCGTGATCTGGAACAGCGGCATGGCGTACGCGCCACCGCCGACGGACCTGGCCCCGGCCGGGCCGGAGTACGGGGAGGACCCGCACGAGTTCCCGCGCGCTCAGCCCGGAGCCCAGCGACAGAAGGCGGTGTTCCTGCTCACCGGCAAGGTCGAAGACGTCTGCGCGGGCACACCCTGCCCGTACAAGGGGCCGTGACCGGCGGGGGAGTGTGGCATGGTGCCCGGTCCGCCCTCGGACACCGATCCTGGCGGTGTCGGCTCGCCGTGAGCGGCTGCATGCCCTTGACGGCCGTCAGGTCGGTGCGGACTGGAGGGTTGTCCGAGACTGGCCGGCGTGCGGCGGTCAGCGCGGGGACGGCAGTGAGCGCGGCGATGGCGAGCAGGACTCCGAGTGCGGTGGCGAGTAGCCAGGAACCGGGTTGGTATTTGCCTTCGGCCGGCTCACCTCGGCCAGCCACGCGGCGACCCGCTGCTGCCCCGTCGGAGTCAACGCGTACACCCGCCGGTCCGGCCGGTCCGGCAGTCCCTCGGCCCGCTCCGAGGCCACCAGCCCGCCTGGGCCGACCGGCCCAGCGTCACGTAGATCTGCCCGGCGTTCATCGCCTCGCCGAGCGGGCCGAGCGCGGCGCGCAACCGGCTACGCAGCTCATACCCGTGCGCCGGCTCCTTCGCCAGCATGGGTGCCTAAGGCCGCGAGGATCAAGCCCTCGCTGATCAGCGACGCCACGTGCACGCACATCGGCAGAAGCGCGCGAGCGCGGCTCTGCCGTTCGGATGGTCCGGGGCGTTCGCCGACATCGGCTCCGCTGTCGGGTGCGGCCTTGACTTCGCGTGCCGGTTCGAAGTCTCAGCGAACGACGGTGTGGGCTTCGGCGAGGAAGCGGTCTCGGTCGTCGCCGTGAGCGATCGCGGCGTTGTAGACGGCGTCGATCGCGGCGAGCAGCGGATCGTCATTCGCCAGCGCGATCAGGGCGGGGAACGCGGCGGCCTGCTGGAGCGCGTCGGTGACGCGACGTGTGCCGGACGCCCTCGCGGGCAGGTGAAGCGTGATGGTGGTGTGCGGCACCTCGGGATCGGACAGGAGCCGCTGGAACGCGGCCGCACCGTTCTGCTCGGTGACGGATTGGGGCAGTGGGCGGTCTGCCTCGGCGGCGGCGAGCACCTCGGCGACCCAGTCGATCCGTTCCAGCCCGGCGACCCGCATCGCGCGGCGAGCGGCCCAGCAGGCTGCCTCACGCTGGCGAGCGGCGGGCAGCCCGTCGATGCGGTCGAGCAACGGGCGGTCGACCCGGGCCAGGGACCGCGCCTGACCGACCAGCCCGCGGACCCGGTCCGACGGCGGAGCACCTCCCCACTGCTCGGCGTCGCGCTCGGCCTTCCAGCGGCGGGACTGCTCGGCCCGCGCGGTCGCCTCGGCGGCCTGCTCCCGCAACGTCTCCATCCACGGGTACGACCCGACGGCGTCGAGCAGGTACTCCCAGATCACGCCGAGGGCGAAGGCGTGCCGGCCCAGGACCCCCTCGTGCCGCAGCGTGAAGCCGTCGGGGCCGGACGTCAGCCGCACGATACTCGGCTCATCGTCGGGCAGCGTCTCCAGCGGATCAGGGAAAATCGGCGCGTCGGCGGTGGCCCACGACCACGTGAGCGTCTCGTCGTCGACCCGCTCCAACCGGACCTCCAGGTCGCCGGCGGGCAGCACTCCCTCGGAGATCCCGACCGGCGCGGGCCGGTGGCGGACCACCGTCACCCGGGGCAGGTCGGTGTCGTCCTCGTACGGGTCAGGTGGCGGCGGGGGAAGGATGGCCGGGCGGGCGGACGGCCGCGGTACCAGGGACAGCATGGCCCACTCGGCGGCCTTCGCCGGTTTCTGCTCCCAGCCCCGGCCCCCCGGTCCGGCCAGCACCGTACGCCATGGCGTGTCCTCGGACACCGCCCAGATGTGCAGCTCGTGCCGCTCGGGCGGGTTGTCATCGGTGCGTACGGTCTCGTGCAAGCGGTCGCGCGCGTGCACACGTACCCGGATCAGCCCGCGCGGAACGGCCACGTCGGTGAGGGCCTCCGCGGTGCCGCCCATCAGGCCGACGACCGACAGCCGGCCGCTGGGACTCCACAGGGTGGCCTCACTGATCGCGTCCCAGCCGGCGTCCACCGCCGCTGGAGGCCCGGGCAACACCCGTACCCGTGCCTCGATCCAGCCGGTGTGTATGCCGCAGAAGCCGGTGAACTGATTCGGCCCGCCGAGGTGCAGCAGGTCGTCACCCCGGACGTAGATCCCCATGCCGGATGCACCCGGCACAGTGAACACGTCGTACTGGCAGTGACTGACCGACAGCCGCGCCCAGGCGGCCCCCGATCCCAGCGATCGATGATCTGCACCAGCCCCGTCGTCCACTTCGCGATCCTACGGCCGTCAAGATCGGGCCGGCGCCCCACGGATTCGACGCGACGTCACGGATGCCGGGCGGACTATGACTCGAACTTCTTCCATTGCCCTTCGGAGACCACCTCGACCGAGCCGTCGACGACCTTGATCGCCGTCTGTTCGTCGATGGCGTAGGCCGGGACTGCGATTTCGGCGGCCCACCGCTCTGCGTCGGCCAGGGTGTTGGTGGGGAAAGCGTCCAGGTGCGGAAAGATCGAGAAGTCGACGACCCCCAGGGTGCGGTCGTCCGGCGCGGACGCCCACTCGACGAAGTACGTTCCGATCCGGGGCGTCATCACCATGCTTCCGGCACTCACTCCCACCCACACCGTGTCGGGCAGCGATGGCAGTAGATCGGCCAGCCCGGACTCCCGCATCCAGTGGCACAGGTACGTCGCGTCGCCGCCGTCGACCAGGAGAACGTCGGCCTCCCGGACCCAGGGGACCCATCGCTCGGCGCCGATGGTGGGCAGGGCGGTGAGCTCGAGGACACCGAGTGACGCCCAACCCAGGCCGGACAGGTACTGGAACATGGGCGCGGCGGCCACGAAGCCCCGCACCGATTTCGGACCGCACATGGGATGGCCCCATTGTGCTGTCGGGACGCAGAGGGCGTGGCACTCGGCGATCGGCTTGCCGAGCAGCTGCACGAGCGCCGAGTGGATGCTTGGGTTCGTGACGCCGCCTGACGTGAGCAAGAGCTTCAAGGTGCCTCCAGATTCGCGCGCGGAGGGGCGATTGCCTCTCATCATCCGCCGGGCCCTAGCTGTACCGCAGCTCTCGACCGACGCACGCGGGATCGCAGGTCCCGGCGACCGTTCATCGGCAGTCCGCCGTCGCTGGTCGCCGGCTCAGCCGATCTGGTTGTTGTCCTTCAGCGCACCCCAGCCGTGCCAGCGGTCGATTTCGATCAGCGCGCTGACCCTTCGGCGATCGCGCCGTGGATACGCTCTTCCGGTGTAGTGCTGGGAGAGCCTGTCGATGTCCGTCAGGTCCTCGTCGTCGCTGAGTTCGACGACGCGCCCGAGGATCGTGACGTGGGTGTACCAGGCTTGCTCGTCCAGCACCGTCAGGGTGACCCGAGGGTCGTTGCGGAGGTGGCTCAGCCGGCGGCGGCCCTCGTCCATGTTCACCATGATCCGGCCGTCGTCCCACAGATACCAGGTGGCCGCGGAGACCGGTTGACCATCGGCTCGGACCGTGGCGATGACGGCGGGGTTCGGCTTCCGGAGCATGGTGATCGCAGGTTCCGGCAGCGGCGGTTTCGACATGGAACTCCTCCTCGCGACAGCGTGACCTCCCGCAATGTACGCAACTGCCGGGCCGATCGGGCCGGTTATGGTCTGGTCGTCGCGCCCGCCCGGCAAGTCGCCCTACGTCGGCGTCTTGGTCTGTTCGTTCACGTCGGGTGGTGTCAGCTGGGCGAACCGCAGGCCCTCGTGCACCTTGTGTTCGTGGTCGGCGTTGACGCCCACCTTCTCGTAGAACGCCTTGGCCCGGTCAACATCGGTCACGGAACGGGGGATGAGTTCAGTCTTCCAGTCGATGGCCCGCCGTGGGACGTGGTCATGACATCCGGGCGTACCACACATCCGGCTCATGTCCGGGCTTCGGCTGGGGCACTCAGCTCGGCCAGGAAGGCGTCCACGGCGGGCCGTTGCGTCGTGCCGCCGAGGGCGCGGGTGACCGCGAAGATGCGCCGCTCGGTGACCGGCTCGACCAGTGGCTCCACGTGCACCCCGGGTGGCACGTGGCGCAGCGCCAGCTCCGGCACCAGCGCGGCGCCCAGACCGGCCGCGACGAGGTCCAGCGTGAGCGCGAAGTCGACCGAACGGTGCCGGATGTCCGGCTCGAAGCCGGCGAGCCGGCAGGCGTGCAGTGTGGACCGTAGACACGGTGTGTGCTCGGCGCTGGCGATCCACGGCACATCGCGCAGCTCGCTCAGCCGCCCGGTGTGACGCCGCCACCCGACCGGGGTTATCAGGTGCATCGGGTCGGCGGTGACCGGGTGCCGGTCGAGGTCGTCGACCAGCGGCGCGGGCACGTGGTCGTACTCCTGCAGCACCACCACGTCGAGGGTGCCGGAGCGTAGGTCGAGGCGGCTCTGCTGGTCTTCGGCCTCGATCACCCGCACGTCCAGCTCCGGGTGCTTCGCCCGCGCGCGGGCGGCGGCGGGGGCCACCAGCGCGCCGGCCGCGGACGCGAACGCGCCGACCCGCACGGTGCCGCTGACCCCGTGGCGGATCGCCGCGAGCCCGGCCACCGCCTGTTCCACCGCCCCCAGCACGGTCCTCGCGTGGCCGGCCAGGACCTCGCCGGCCGGTGTGAGCACGATTCCACGCCCAGCCCGCTCGACCAGCTCGTGCCCGGCCTCCCGGGACAGCTGGACGAGCTGCTGGGAGACCGCCGACGGCGTCACGTGCAGCGCCGCGGCCGCGGCGGTGACGCTGCCGCGCAGCGCGACCTCGTGCAGCGCGCGGAGCCGGCGAACATCAAGGTCCATGTAGCCAAGCTACAGCAGCAATGAAGAACTTTGAACTGGTCCTTAAGCGTCCGCTCGGGCAGCGTAACCGGCATGAAAGCATCGCACCGACTTCTCGCCGTGCTCGTGGCCGCCATCTGGGGCGTCAACTTCGTCGCCATCGAGCTGGGCCTGCGCGACCTGCCGCCGCTCGTACTGACCGCGCTGCGCTTCGTCGCGGCGGCGGTGCCGCTGGTCTTCCTGGTGCCGCGCCCCACCGCCCGGCTCCGCTACGTAGTCGCCTACGGGCTGGTGCTCGGTGTCCTGAAGTTCGGTGCGCTGTTCACGGCGCTCGCGGCCGGCATGTCGGCCGGTCTGGCCTCCCTGGTGCTGCAGGCGCAGGCGCTGATGTCGGTACTGCTGGCCGCGGCGGTGCTGGGCGAGCGGCCGGGGCGGGTGCAGGTGGCCGGCGTACTGATCGGATCGGTCGGGATCGGCGTGCTGGCCATCGACAGCGGCGGCCACGCCACGGCGATCGGCTTCGTGCTGACGCTGTTCGCGGCGGCCAGCTGGGCCGTGGCGAACCTCGTCATGCGAGCCAGCGGCGAGACGCGGCCGCTCTCGCTGCTGGTCTGGTCGAGCCTGGTGCCGCCGCTGCCGCTGCTCGGCCTGGCCGGCGCAGTCGACGGCCCACAGGCGGTCCTCGACGCGATCACCGGCCTGTCATGGCGCGCGTTGCTCGCCGTGGGGTACGTCGCCTACGTGTCGACCCTCGTCGGCTTCGGGATCTGGAACCGGCTGATCGCCCGGTACTCGGTCGCGCGGGTGGCGCCGTTCAGCCTCCTGGTGCCGATCTTCGGGCTCAGCGCGGCGTGGCTGCTGCTCGACGAGCCCGTCGGTCTGACGGAGCTGGCCGCGGGCGCCACCATCCTCGCCGGGCTGGCGCTGGTGGTCCGGCGATCCACGACGGAGCGCGCCAACGCCGCGGCTGCGAGCGAGGGCGGCGAGCCCGAGTGCGCCCCGGCCGCGACTGCCCAGGCCGGTCCTGGCGATGATGGCCGGGTGCCCGGGTGCTGCCTCGACCCTAGGATCGCGATGATGCAGAAGACACGGCGTTGATGAACTGCCGATGATCCCACCATCGCCCTCGGCTGCTGCCCGGCTCCGGCAGCAGCGGCGCGATCACCGCCCACTCCTCATCTCTCAACTCGCCACCCGGCACATCGTCAAGGATTAACCACTACAACATCGGCAGGACCCGGCCAGGTCGAGTAGCCGGGAGGAGTCAATTACCTCCCGGCTCTCACAGCGTCCTCCGTCGGCTGATTTTCGACACGTGTCCGCCAGCCGATCCGCGACACCTCAGCGCGTTGATCGAGGCAGATCAGCGCGTTTGTGCTACGAACGGCAACCCCACGGCCCGTGCTGTTCGTGATCAGTAGGGGCGATAGACAAAAACCGCCCAGAGAAGTGGGGCGGCGGCCAACGGCGCCACGGATAAGGCGAG
>NZ_JBEXLM010000039.1:0-31711 GCF_040609975.1 Micromonospora sp. NPDC004551
TACCTCGCCCGGGGGCGGGCTGCTGCGCCGGTCTGCCATGTACAACGACCCCGCCCCCGGCATGATTCCGCCGTGGCGGTGGCGCCGACCACCCGCCACCACGGGGCGAACCGGACCCCAGGCCCCCAAATGGCCGGCGCAAACCGGACAGGTGCCCCAGGCACGACAGCCGGCCCTGCGGATCTTGGACAGTCGCTGTTCGCAGCGAACGGCAACTGTCCAAGATCTCGAAGCCCGGGGGCAGGTGAATCCGACCGAGGCCGGGGACTTGACCGCCGACGCCCCGTCACGCGTCAGCCACTGTGCGAACGTCGGCCCGCCCGCGTTCATCTGCGCGAAGCCATCGGCGTCGCCCGGGTTGATCAAGAAGTTTGCGTCAGGATTCGGCTGGAAACGCGACGCAAACCTCTTGATCAACGCGGGGTCAGGGTCAACGCGCCGTCGGCGGGGCATACCGGGCGTTCCGCCGGACCCCGCTCGGGCAGGGCGGTGGGTGGCACGCCATGGGTGTCTCGGGACGGCTGAGACACCCATGGCGTCCCACCGAGCGCCGGGGTGCGGGGCGACGCCGCTCAGTGGGTGGGGGCGGTGGTGTCGCCGGTGGGTTGGGTGGGGATCGCCGTGGCCGGCGTGGGCCAGGGGACCTCGGGGGAGGGGTGGAAGGTGATGCCGGCGGCGGTCCAGCGCGGGCCGTGGGCGGCCAGCCGCCGGCGGAAACCGGCCCAGTCGTGCGTCGACCGGGGCGACCAGCCCAGTTCGGCCACGGCGGGCAGGCGCGGGAAGAGCATGAACTCCACCTCGGCGAGGGTCGTGACGGACTCGGTCCAGAGCGGCGCCTCCACGCCCAGCACCGCCTCAGCGGGCACGCCGGTGAGGTGCGTTCCCGGATCCCAGTCGTAGGCCCGCCGCACGTCGATGAGGCCCGCCCAGTCGTGCCCGATCGGGGTGTCGGCGGCGTACTTCATGTCCAGGTAGACCCGGTTGCCGGGGGAGAGGATGAGGCGGGCGCCGCGGCGTACCGCGTCGGCGGTCTCGGGGTCGTCGCCGTTGGTGCCCCACCACTGGAGGACCCGCCCGTCGACGTGCCCGGCCGGGGCGAGCTGGTGCCAGCCCACCACGGTCTTGCCGGTCGCCGCGACCAGCGCCTGAGCCCGCTCGACGAAGGCCCGGTAGGTGTCGGCCGGCACCTTGAACGCCTCGTCGCCGCCGAGGTGCAGCCACGGGCCGGGGGTCAGCGCGGCCACCTCGCCGACCACGTCGGCCACGAAGGCGTACGTCCGCTCGTCGGCGGGGTCGACGTAGCTGAAGCCGACCTCGGTGCCGGTGTACGGCGGCGGCGGGACCTTGCCGGGCGCCAGCTCCGGGTAGGCGACCAGGGCCGCGTTGGTGTGCCCGGGCAGGTCGATCTCCGGCACCACGGTGACGTGGCGGCGGGCCGCGTACGCGACGATGCGCCGATAGTCGGCCTGCGTGTAGAAGCCGCCGGGGCCGCCGCCCACCTCGGTGACCCCGCCCACCTCGGCGAGCCGGGGCCACGAGTCGACGGCGATCCGCCAGCCCTGGTCGTCGGTGAGGTGCAGGTGCAGGTGGTTGAGCTTGTAGCGGGCCAGGTGGTCGACCATCCGCAGCACGTCCTCGACGGGGAAAAAGTGGCGGGCCACGTCGAGCATGGCGCCCCGGTAGGGGAAGCGCGGCCGGTCGACCACAGTGCCGCCGGGCACCGCCCAGCGCTCGGCGGCCGGCACGGCGCCGTCGATGGCGGCGGGGAGGAGTTGCCGCAGCGTCTGCGCGCCGTGGAACAGCCCGGCCGGGGTGGCGGCCGTGACCCGCACCCCGGCCCCGGTGACGTCGAGCCGGTAACCCTCGTCACCCAGCCCGTCGGCCACATCCGCGACACCACCCGCCGCCGCGTCGACCGGCCCCGCCGCGTCGACCGGCCCCGCCGTGTCGACCGGACCGGTCGCCGTGTCGACCGGGCCGGTCGCGTCGGCGAGGGGCGCCGGCGACAGCGTCAGCACGAGCGGGCCGTCGGCCGGGAGCGGGCCGTCGGTGATCGGTAGCGGGAAGCCGGTGGCGGGGCGCAGCCACTCGGCGAGCTGCTCGGCGACGTCCCGGCCGGCCGGGACGACCCGGATCGCGGCGTCCGCGGTCAGCGTGAAGTCCGCCGCCGGGTCGGGGTGCACCCGCTCCGGGGCGGGCACCACGTCGTCCAGGCGGACCGGCGCGGGCGGGGCGAGCAGGTCGCCGGCGGTGCGGGCGGCGGTGCGGGCCAGCTCGGCGGCGGCCGGCTGCCGGCCGGGCAGGCGGTCGAGCGGCTCGGGGGCGCTCTCGGCGGGGGTGGTGGGGATGGTCGGCACGGCGACGGCTCCGGGGTGTATTTGCGCGGGATATGGCAAAGGTCAGGTTCAACAAAACCAGTGCCATCAAGGGTACGAGGGGAATCGGAATTGCGTGATCGTGCGCGTGGAAGCGTTCCCAAAAACCGGTACGGACGCGGATAGTGGTGACCGTTGTGCCGATTGTCACCGAACGGTCCCAGGCCACTCGAAGTTCGCTTAACCTTCGCCCACCGATCGCTGACGAGCCGGGATTACCGGCGGTCGCTCCCGGGGTATGTCCGAACTGAACCTTCGTTAAGTGTCAATGGCGCGCGTGGGAGGCTCTGGTGGCAGCGCAAGAGACGGTCGAGCACAAGTACGTATACGACTTCGCCGAGGGCAACAAGGACCTCAAGGACCTACTCGGCGGCAAGGGGGCCAACCTGGCCGAGATGACCAATCTCGGCCTGCCGGTCCCGCCCGGCTTCACCATCACCACCGAGGCCTGCAAGGCGTACCTGACGACCGGCCGGGAGCCGGACGGGCTGGCCGCCCAGATCGAGGCGCACCTGGAGTCCCTGGAACGGGAGATGGGCCGCAAGCTCGGCGACCCGCAGGACCCGCTGCTGGTCTCGGTCCGCTCGGGCGCCAAGTTCTCGATGCCGGGCATGATGGAGACCGTCCTCAACGTCGGCCTCAACGACCGCAGCGTGGTCGGGCTCAGCGCGCAGGCCGGCGGGAACGACCGCTTCGCCTGGGACTCCTACCGCCGCCTGATCCAGATGTTCGGCAAGACCGTCTGCGAGGTGCCGGGCGAGGAGTTCGAGCACGCGCTCGACGACGCCAAGCGCGCCAAGGGCACGCAGAACGACCTCGACCTGGACGCCGACGACCTGCGCGGGCTGGTCGACGCGTACAAGAAGATCTTCGCCAAGCACACCGGGCGGGAGTTCCCGCAGGAGCCGCGCGAGCAGCTCGACCTGGCCATCCGCGCGGTCTTCGAGTCGTGGAACGCCGAGCGCGCGGTGGTCTACCGCCGGCAGGAGCGGATCCCGGCCGACCTGGGCACCGCGGTCAACGTGGTGGCCATGGTGTTCGGCAACCTGGGCGCCGACTCCGGCACCGGCGTCGCGTTCACCCGGGACCCGGCCAGCGGGGCGCAGGGCATCTACGGCGACTACCTGGCCAACGCCCAGGGCGAGGACGTGGTGGCCGGCATCCGCAACACCGTGCCGTTGCAGGAGCTGGAGCGGATCGACAAGAAGTCCTACGGCGAGCTGCTCGACTACATGGCCCGGCTGGAGGAGCACTACAAGGACCTCTGCGACATCGAGTTCACCATCGAGCGCGGCAAGCTCTGGATGCTCCAGACGCGGGTCGGCAAGCGCACGGCGGCCGCCGCGTTCGTCATCGCCGGGCAGCTCGTCGACGAGGGCCTGATCGACCTGGACGAGGCGCTGCACCGGGTCAACGGCGCGCAGCTCGCCCAGCTCATGTTCCCGCGCTTCCAGCTCGACCACGAGTTCCAGCCGGTGGCCAAGGGCATCGGCGCCTCGCCCGGCGCCGCCTCCGGCAAGGTCGTCTTCACCTCGGCCCGCGCCGTCGAGCTGGCCGCCGAGGGCGAGTCGGTGATCCTGGTCCGCCGGGAGACCAACCCGGACGACCTGAACGGCATGATCGCCGCCAAGGGCATCCTCACCTCGCGCGGCGGCAAGACCAGCCACGCCGCGGTGGTCGCCCGGGGCATGGGCAAGACCTGCGTCTCCGGCGCCGACGAGCTGGATGTCAACGTGCCGGCGAAGAAGTTCACCGTCGCCGGGCAGACCGTCAACGAGGGCGACGTCGTCTCCATCGACGGCACCACCGGCAAGGTCTACCTCGGTGAGGTGCCGGTCATGCCGTCGGAGGTGGTGCAGTACTTCGAGGGCGAGCTGGACCCGGAGCAGACCGACGATCCGCTGGTCAAGGCCGTACACCGGATCATGACGCACGCCGACGCGACGCGGCGGCTGCTGGTCCGGACGAACGCCGACACGGGCGCCGACGCGGCCCGGGCGCGGCGGTTCGGGGCCGAGGGCATCGGCCTGTGCCGCACCGAGCACATGTTCCTCGGCGACCGCCGGGAGCTGGTCGAGCGGCTGATCCTGGCGGCCTCCGACGAGGAGCGGGAGAAGGCGCTCGGCGCCCTGCTGCCGCTCCAGCGGGAGGACTTCGTCGAGATCTTCCGCGAGATGGACGGCCTGCCGGTCACCGTGCGGCTCATCGACCCGCCGCTGCACGAGTTCCTGCCTCCGCTGGAGCAGCTCGCGGTCAACGTCGCGGTCGCCCAGGAGCGCGGCGAGGACGTGGCCAAGGAGGAGGCGCTGCTCGCCGCCGTCCGTCGGATGCACGAGGAGAACCCGATGCTGGGCCTGCGGGGCGTCCGGCTCGGCCTGGTCATCCCGGGCCTGTTCGCCATGCAGGTCCGCGCGATCGCCGAGGCCGCCGTCCAGGTCACCCGCGACGGCGGGTCGGCCTGCCCGGAGATCATGGTCCCGCTGGTCGGCGCGGTGCAGGAGCTGGAGACGGTACGCGCCGAGGCTGAGAAGATCATCGCCGAGGTGGTCGGGGACAGCGGCGTCGAGGTGCTGATCGGCACCATGATCGAGGTGCCCCGGGCGGCGCTGACCGCCGGGCAGATCGCCGAGGCGGCGCAGTTCTTCTCCTTCGGCACCAACGACCTCACCCAGATGGGCTGGGGCTTCTCCCGCGACGACGTCGAGGGCGCGTTCTTCTGGCGCTACCTGGAGCTGGGCATCTTCGGCATCTCCCCGTTCGAGTCGATCGACCGGGAGGGCGTCGGCCGGCTGGTCCGGATCGCCGCCGAGGAGGGCCGGGCGGCCCGGCCGGGGCTGAAGCTCGGCGTCTGCGGCGAGCACGGCGGCGACCCCGAGTCGGTGCACTTCTTCCACGAGGTCGGCCTCGACTACGTCTCCTGCTCGCCGTTCCGGGTGCCGGTGGCGCGGCTGGAAGCCGGCCGCGCGGCGATCACCACCACCGGTTCCGACTCCCGCTGACGGTGTGACGCATGCGGGGCCACCCACGCTCAGGTCGGTGGCCCCGGATGCGTCCAGGCGCGCCATTCCGGCCCGCCGGGCGTAACCTGGGCTCCCGCGTACGTGTGGATCAGGAAGGTGGCCGCATGACCAGCGTCTGGGAGAACCTGACGGTCGACGCCCAGGACCCGTCCCGGCTCGCCCACTGGTGGGCGGAGGCGCTCGGCTACCAGGTGATCAGCGACAAGCCGGACGAGGTGGAGATCCGCCGCACGCCCGACACGCTGCCCGGCATCGTCTTCGTCCCGGTCAGCGGCCCCAAGGAGGGCAAGAACCGGCTGCACATCGACCTGCGCCCGACCGACCTGGAGGCGGAGGTGGAGCGGCTCGTCGACATGGGCGCGCGGCACGTCGACATCGGCCAGGGTGAGGTGAACTGGACCGTCCTGTCCGACCCGGAGGGCAACGAGTTCTGCGTGCTTCGTGAGCGCGAGGAGTGAGCCGGGTTTGCGAGCACCGCAGTCGCGAACAACGGGGTAGGGCAGCGGGACGAGATTGACCGGGGCTGACGACGCGGCGCGCCTCGTCACCGAGGCGCCCAAGGACACCGGGTACGGGCGGTCGCCGTACGAGCGGGACCGGGCCCGGGTGCTGCACTCGGCGGCGTTCCGCCGGCTCGCCGCGAAGACCCAGGTGCACACCGCCGGCACCGACGACTTCCTGCGTACCCGGCTGACGCACTCGCTGGAGGTGGCGCAGATCGCCCGGGAGATGGGCGCCCGGCTCGGCTGCGACCCGGACGTGGTGGACACCGCCGGGCTGGCGCACGACCTCGGCCACCCGCCCTTCGGGCACAACGGCGAGGACGCCCTCGACGCGCTCGCCGCCGGCTGCGGGGGCTTCGAGGGCAACGCGCAGACGCTGCGGGTGCTGACCCGGCTGGAGGCCAAGGTGCTCGCCCCGGACGGCGGCTCCGCCGGGCTGAACCTGACCCGCGCCTCGCTCGACGCGGTCGGCAAGTACCCGTGGGAGCGGCGGCCCGGCCGGCGCAAGTTCGGGGTGTACGCCGACGACCGCCCGGTCTTCGCCTGGCTGCGCGAGGGCGCCCCGCCCGGCGACCGGCGCTGCCTGGAGGCGCAGGTGATGGACTGGGCCGACGACGTGGCGTACTCGGTGCACGACGTCGAGGACGGCATCCACGGGGGCTACGTCAGCCTGCGCCCGCTGCTGGAGGACGCCGACGAGCGGCGGGCGCTCTGCACCGACGTGGCGGCCGCGTACTCCGGGGAGGCTCCCGAGGACCTGGGCGAGGTGCTGGCCGAACTGCTCGCCGAGCCGGTGCTCGCCCCGCTCGCCGCGTACGACGGCAGCCACCGGGCCCTCGCCGCGCTGAAGACGACCACCAGCGTGCTCACCGGCCGCTTCGTGTCGACCGTGGTGGCCGCCACCCAGGAGCGCCACGGCCCCGGCCCGCACCGCCGCTACGCCGCCGACCTCGTGGTGCCGCGCCGCATCCGGGCCCAGTGCGCGCTGCTCAAGGGCATCGCCCTGCGCTACGTCATGCGCCGTCCCGGCGCCGGCCCCCGCTACGCGCAGCAGCAGGAGATCCTCGCCGACCTGGTCGCCGCCCTGCTCGACCGGGCCCCGGACGCGCTCGACCCGGTCTTCGCGCCGCTGTGGCGGGCCGCACCGGACGACGCCGCCCGGCTGCGCGTGGTGGTCGACCAGGTGGCCTCGCTCACCGACCCGGCCGCGCTGGCCTGGCACGGCCGCCTGGTGACCCTTCGCTGACCCACCCGCGGCCCGTCGGCGTCGGCAGCCGGACAGCGCGGTGGGGGCGCTCAGGAACTTAGGCTAGCCTAAGACGCATGACGGAGCAGCGCCCCAGGAACCTCACCGCCGCCACGGTCGTCCGGACCGAGCGGCCCACCCCGCACCTGATCCGCCTCGTGCTCGGCGGTGCGGAGCTGGCCGGCCTGCCGGTGGGCGCCTACACCGACCACTACGTGAAGTTCGTCTTCCCGCCCGCCGGGGTGCGCTACCCGCACCCGACCGACCTGGCCACCATCAAGCGGGAGTTCCCGGCCGAGCAGTGGCCGCGGCTGCGGGCGTACACGGTGCGGGCCTGGGACGCGGCGGCCGGCGAGCTGACCGTGGACGTGGTGCACCACGGTGACGAGGGGCTGGCCGGGCCGTGGGCGGCCGGGCTGCGCCCCGGCGACCGGGTGCTGTTCACCGGCCCCGGCGGCGCGTACGCGCCGGACCCGGCGGCCGACTGGCACCTGCTGGCCGGGGACGAGAGCGCGCTGCCGGCGATCGCCGCGGCGCTGGAGCGGCTGCCCGCCGGCGCGCCCGCGAAGGTGTACGTCGAGGTGAGCGGCCCGGCCGACGAACTGCCGCTGGCCAGCGCGGGCGCGGTCGAGCTGCGCTGGCTGCACCGCGCCGGCCGCCCGGTGGGGGAGCCGCTGGTCGAGGCGCTGCGCGCCCTGGACTTCCCGCCCGGCCGGGTGCACGCCTTCGTGCACGGCGAGGCCACCGCGGTCAAGGAGATGCGCCGGCTGCTGCGGGTCGAGCGCGGGGTGCCGCGGGGCGACCTGTCCATCTCCGCCTACTGGCGGCGCGGCATGGACGACGAGGGCTGGCGCTCCACCAAGGCGGCCTGGAACGCCCAGGTCGAGGCCGAGGAGTCGGCGGTCATCGCCGCCTGACCGGTCACGCCCCCCGCACGGCCACCCGGTAGAGCTGGGGGAGCAGCCACGGGGCGATCCACCGCTGCACGCCCTCGGGCGTGAAGTGCAGCCCGTCGCTGCGCACCCGCACACCGCCGGCCTCCCAGGTGAACCGGCCCTCGGGGCAGGCCCGCCGGTTGAGGTCGAGCACGGTGGCGTGGTGCCGATCCGCCGCCGCGCGCACCAGCCGGTTCCACGCGTCCACCCGGGCGGGGTCGTCCTCCGGCCAGAGGCCGCCGTCCGGCCGTTCCGCCCGCCGGGTGTACGGCGCGGTCAGCAGGATCACGTGCGCGCCCCGGCTGGACGCGATGCCGACCGCCCGGTCCAGCTCGCCGGCCAGGTACCTGTCGAAATCCGGCTGACCGACGTGCTGCCAGCGCCCGTCGAGCTTGCGGTCCATCAGCTCCCAGCGGTCGAGCAGGATGACCGCGACGTCGGGATCGTCGGCGCGTACGCCCCGCCGCCAGCGGTCGTCCCAGTGCTCGCAGCCGGGGTAGTTCGGGTGTGGGTCGCCGATGTAGCGCACCTCGGGGAGCCGCGCGATGCCGCAGCCCTGCACGGCCCGCACGCTGACCGTGAGCTTCTCCTGTTCCGGCAGGTAGGTGCCGAGCGACCAGGAGACGGAGTCGCCGAGGAAGGTGAGCCGGGGCGGGCCGGGCCGCCGCCCCGGGCGCTGTGCGGGTGGCACCGCGGTGGGGGAGCCGGTGCCGGCCGTCGGGGACGGCGCGTCGAGGGCGATCGCCGGGTTCGGCGGCGGGGCGGGTGGCACGGTGCCGAGCACCGCGACCGCGGCCACGCCGGCGACCGCCGTGCCGGCCAGCGCGGGCGCCGGCCGGGGCAGCCGCCGGGCCCGCCGGATCGGACGCTCCACCAGCAGGTACGACCCGGCGGCGACGGCCAGTGTCACCGCGCACCGGGCGGCCAGCAGGGCGATCCCGGTCAGCCCGGTCCGGCCGGCCGTGAGCCACTGGAACAGCGGCCAGTGCCAGAGGTAGACGCCGTAGGAGATCCGCCCGAGTCGGACGAGCGGCGCCAGGGCGAGCAGCCGTGCGGTCGGGGAGGCCGGGCTCACCACCGCGTGGGCGATGACCGCCGCCACCGCGAGGGCGGCCACGGTCAGCCCGCCCCGGTAGAGCCAGGCGTCGCCACCCTCGGCGGTGGCCCAGCACCAGCCGGTGACGGCGGCCCCGGCCACCGCCAGCGCCCCGAGGACGGGGTGGCGGCGGCCCGGTCGGGCCGCCGCCTCGTTCCGCCGGGCCAGCAGCACGGCGAGCGCGGCGCCGGCCAGCAGGGCGACCGCGCGGGTGTCGGTGCCGTAGTAGACGCGGTCCAGCGCGTCGGGGCTGAACAGGGCCGCCTCGGCGAGCGCCGAGCCGGCCGCGCCCAGCAGCACGACCGCGAGCGCGGCGCCGAGGCGGCGACCGGGCCGGGCCGGGCCCCGCCTGGCCGCCCAGCCCAGCAGCGCGATGAGCAGCAGTGGCCAGAGCAGGTAGAACTGCTCCTCGATGCCGAGCGACCAGGTGTGTTGCAGCGGAGACGGGCTGCCGGTGGCGGCGAAGTAGTCGCCGTCCCGGTTCGCCATCCGCCAGTTGGCGGCGTACCCGAGCGCGGCCAGCGCGTCCCAGCGCAGCGCGCCGAGTTCGGTGGCGGGCATCAGCTCGCGGGAGACGAGTAGCACCACGAGGAGCACCAGCAGCAGCGCGGGAAGCAGCCGGCGCACCCGCCGGCCCCAGAACGCGACCAGGTCGACGCGGCCCGTGTCGCGGTGCTCGGACAGCAGCAGCGACGTGATCAGGAACCCGGACAGCACGAAGAAGGCGTCTACCCCGAGGAAGCCACCCGGAAGCGCGGCGACCCCGCCGTGGAAGGCGAGGACGGCCGTGACCGCGAGCGCGCGGACCCCGTCCAGCGCCGGTTGGTACGCGATCCTCGCCCTGCTCGTGCCCGACACCGGCCGGTTGTCCCCGTTGACGGCCGCCTTACACGCGGGAGGCCGAGGCCGAGGAGTCGGCGGATCGCCGTCTGATGGCACCGCCGGCGCCCGGACCGCGGTGATCCTGCGCCGTTCGGCCTCGTCGGGGTGACCCGCCCGCTGAGGATGGGGCCATGGCGGAGCAGGTGCGGCAGGACCGGCCGGCGGAGCGGGCCGACCGCGTCGTGCTCGGTCTGGGCGTGGCCGGGGTGCTGGCGGTGGTGGCGTGGGGGGTCCTGGGCGGCGGGTCCCTGGCGGCGTTCGGCAAGTCCGGCCTCGCCTGGGCGATCGGCACCTTCGGCTGGTTCTTCGTGGTGGCCGCCGACGCCTTCCTGGTGCTGTCCGTGGTGCTCGCCGCGTCCCGGTTCGGCCGGATCCGGCTCGGTGCCGACGACGACGAGCCGGAGTTCAGCACGCTGGCCTGGGTGTCCATGATGTTCAGCACCGGCATGGGCATCGGGCTGGTCTTCTACGCCGTCGCCGAGCCGATCCAGCACTACGCCGCGCCGCCTCCCGCCGCCGGTGTCCAGCCGCAGACCGGGGCGGCCGCCGCGGCGGCCATGCAGTACACCCTGTTCCACTGGACCCTGCACCCGTGGGGCATCTACGCCGTCGCGGCGCTGGCGCTGGCGTACTCGACGTTCCGCAAGGGGCGCGGCAGCCGGATCTCGGCGGCGTTCGCACCGCTGCTCGGGGCCCGGGCGTACGGGCCGGCCGGGCAGGCGATCGACCTGCTGGCGGTCTTCGCCACCGTGTTCGGCTCGGCGACCAGCCTCGGGCTCGGCGCGCTCCAGGTCGCGGCGGGGCTGGACAGCGCCACCGGCGTGCCGGACAGCATCGGGGTCGAACTGGTGGTGATCGCCGCGCTCACCGCCGCGTTCGTGATCTCCGCGTTCACCGGGCTGCACAAGGGGATCAAGTGGCTGTCGACCAGCAACGTGGTGCTGGCGGTGGCGCTGATGGTCTTCGTCTTCGTGGCCGGCCCGACCATCTACACGCTGGAGGTGCTTCCCGCCTCGGTCGGCGACTACCTCAGCCACCTGGTGGTCATGTCCACCCGGACCGGGGCCTTCAGCGACCCGGCCTGGCTGGGCTCGTGGACCATCTTCTACTGGGCCTGGTGGATCTCCTGGGCGCCGTTCGTCGGTATCTTCATCGCCCGGATCTCCCGGGGGCGTACGGTCCGCGAGTTCGTCACCGGGGTGCTGCTGGTGCCCAGCGGGGCCAGCGTCGTCTGGTTCGCGATCATGGGCGGCACGGCGCTGCGGGTGCAGCGCACCGGCACCCGGGACCTGGTCGCCGACGTCGGGGCGAGCGCCGAGAACGCCCTCTTCGGGCTGCTGCACGCGCTGCCCCTGGCGACGGTCACCACGGCGCTGGCGGCCGTGCTGGTGGCGCTCTTCTTCGTCACCGGCGCCGACTCGGCGGCCCTGGTGCTCGGTTCGCTCAGCTCCCGGGGTGCGCTGCGCCCGCACCGGGGCGTGGTGGTGCTCTGGGGCGTCCTCATCGGGGCGGTCGCGGCGGCGCTGCTGCTCGCCGGCGGCCTGGCCGCGTTGCAGCAGGCCACCATCCTGGTGGCGTTGCCGTTCGTGGTGGTCATGCTGGGCCTGGCGGTCGCCCTGGTGCGGGAGATGGCCGACGATCCGGCGGTGCGGCCGCGGCCAGGCCCGCGCCGGTCGGGCCTGGCCGCCGCGGTGCGCGCCGCCAGGTCGTACGAGGAGGAGAACCCGCCGCCGGTGACCCGCTGGTTCCATCGACCCGGACGCTGACCCGGTCCGCTCCCCGACAGGGAGCGGGTATACCTCGGATTGTAGTAGAGGTGCTACATTTCGCGGTATGACTGCGGTCGAACTCCCGGAGACCGCCACGGCCCCCCACCCGCCCGACGAGGACCTGGTCCTCGACGTCCGCGACCTGCGCATGCGGTACGGCACCGTCGACGTGCTGCACGGGGTCGACCTCACCGCCCGGCGCGGCGAGGTGCTCGCCCTGCTCGGCCCCAACGGTGCCGGCAAGACCACCACCATCGAGATCCTGGAGGGCTTCCGGCTGCGCTCGGCCGGGTCGGTCCGGGTGCTCGGCGTCGACCCGGGCCGGGGCGACGAGCGCTGGCGCGCCCGGATCGGCGTGGTGCTCCAGTCCTGGCGTGACCACGGCAAGTGGCGGGTCAGGGACCTGCTGGCCCACCTCGGCGACTTCTACGCGCCGTACGCCACCGACCGGATTCCCCGGCCCTGGCCGACGGGCGACCTGCTGGAGACGGTGGGCCTCACCGCGCACGCCGGCAAGCGGGTGCACCAGCTCTCCGGCGGCCAGCGCCGCCGGCTCGACGTGGCCGTCGGCATCGTGGGCCGCCCGGAGCTGCTCTTCCTGGACGAGCCGACGGTCGGCTTCGACCCCGCCGCCCGGCGGGAGTTCCACGAGCTGGTGCACCGCCTGGCCGACCTGGACGAGACCACCATCCTGCTCACCACGCACGACCTGGACGAGGCGGAGAAGCTGGCCGACCGGATCCTCATCCTGGCCGGCGGCCGGATCATCGCCGACGGTTCGCCGGACGAGCTGTCCCGCCGGGTCGCGGGCGACGCGGAGATCCGCTGGACCCGGGACGGTGAGCGGTTCGTCCACGCCGCGGCCGACGCCACCGGCTTCCTGCGCGATCTGCTCCGCGAGCACGGCGACCGGGTGCAGGAGCTGGAGGTCCGCCGGGCCAGCCTGGAGGACGCCTACATCACGCTGGTCCACGAGGAGGAGTCCGGGCAGCGGGCCGGCCGGGCCGCCCGGGTCTGGCAGCAGGGGAGCGAACGATGAACCCGACCGTGACGGCCGTCCGGGCCGGTGTCCGGCGCGGCATGATCGAGCTGCGCAACACCTTCACCAACGCGCAGGACCTCTGGAACTACTTCTTCCCGACCGCGGTCCTGCTGGTCGCCATGTTCTTCATGCGCGGCTCCACGGTGCCCGGCACCGACTTCTCCCTCGGCGCCCGGGCACTGCCCAGCACGATCGGCATGGGCCTGATCTTCGGCGGGCTGCTCGGCCTGTCCCAGCAGCTCATCGTCGACCGGGAGGACGGCACCCTGCTGCGGGCCAAGGCGACGCCCAACGGGATGCTCGGCTACCTCATCGGCAAGATCGTGCTGATCTCGGCGGTGTCGCTGATCGGGGTGGTGCTCCAGCTCACGCCGGGGCTGTTCTTCCTCGACGGGATCCGGCTCGGCGACCCCGGCGCCTGGCTCACCCTGGCCTGGGTGGTGCCGCTCGGGCTGGTGGCGACGCTCCCGCTGGGCGCCGTCGTCGGCTCGCTGATCGAGAATCCCCGGAACATGGGCCTCGTGGTGCTGCCGATCTTCGGGCTCATCGCGCTCTCCGGCATCTTCTATCCGATCAACGGCCTGCCCGGCTGGCTCCAGGGCGTCGCCCAGGTCTTCCCGGTCTACTGGCTAGGGTTGGGCATGCGTTCGGCGCTGCTCCCCGCCGACCTGGCAACGGTCGAGCTGGGCGGCTCCTGGCGCCACCTGGAGACCTTCGGGGTGCTCGGGGCGTGGGCGGTGCTGGGGCTGGTGCTGGCCCCCGTGGTGCTGCGGCGGATGGCCCGGCGCGAGTCCGGCTCGCGGGTGGCGGCCCGCCGCGAGCGGGCCATGCAGCGGGTCGGATGAGAGGGCGCCGATGAGTGAGGTCGTGCACAACCGGATCGCCGTGCTGCGTGCCGAACGGGGGGTCTCCCGGCGGCAGCTCGCCGACGCGCTGGGCGTGCACTACCAGACGGTCGGTTACCTGGAGCGGGGCGAGTTCCGGCCCAGCCTGCACCTGGCGCTGCGGATCGCCGCCTACTTCGAGGTGCCCGTCGAGGTGGTCTTCTCCATCGAGCCGTTCCCGCGGATCGGCGACGCCGCCACCGGGGCGGGCCGCACGGCGTGACCGGGGGGCGGGCGGTGTCCGCCACACGCCCGTCCCCCCGACCGCCGGATCGTCGGTCCGGCAGGGCAGGATGTACGCCGAGGAGGTGGCGGAGATGGCGGGGCGGATCCGGGACGAGGACATCGCGCTGGTCCGCGAGCGCACCTCGATCGCGGAGGTCATCTCCGACACGGTGACGCTCAAGTCGGCCGGCGGCGGCAACCTCAAGGGCCTCTGCCCGTTCCACGACGAGAAGAGCCCCTCGTTCAACGTCTCGCCGGCCCGCAACGTCTGGTACTGCTTCGGCTGCGGGGCCGGCGGCGACGCGATCAAGTTCCTGATGGACGCCGAGCACCTGAGCTTCGTCGAGTCCGTCGAGCGGCTCGCCGCCCGCGCCAACCTGCAGCTGCGCTACGTCGAGGACGACCGCTCGGCTCCGCGCGCCCGCCCGCAGCAGGGGCAGCGCCAGCGCCTGGTGGCGGCGCACGCGGCGGCCGTCGAGTTCTACCGCGCCCAGCTCACCACTGCCGGCGCCCGGCCGGCCCGGGAGTTCCTCGCCCGGCGGGGCTTCGACCGGGCCGCCGCCGAGCGCTACGGCTGCGGCTTCGCCCCCGACGCCTGGGACCTGCTCACGAAGCACCTGCGCCAGCAGGGCTTCACCCACGACGAGCTGGTCACCGCGGGGCTGTCCCGCCCGTCGCGCTCGGGCAGCCTGATCGACCGCTTCCGCCGCCGGCTGATGTGGCCGATCCGCGAGATCACCGGCGACGTGATCGGCTTCGGCGCCCGCAAGCTCTTCGACGACGACGACGGCCCGAAATACCTGAACACCCCCGAGACCCCGATCTACAAGAAGTCGCACGTCCTCTACGGCATCGACCAGGCCAAGCGGGAGATCGCCAAGCAGGGCAAGGTGGTGGTGGTCGAGGGCTACACCGACGTGATGGCCTGCCACCTGGCCGGCGTACCGACGGCGGTGGCGACCTGCGGCACCGCGTTCGGCGCCGACCACATCTCCGTGCTGCGCCGGGTGCTCTTCGACAGCGACGAACGGGCCGGCGAGATCATCTTCACCTTCGACGGCGACGCCGCCGGTCAGAAGGCCGCCCTGCGCGCCTTCGAGGACGACCAGCGTTTCGTCGGGCGCACCTTCATCGCGGTCAGCCCCGACAACATGGATCCGTGTGACCTGCGCCTGGCCAAGGGCGACCTGGCCGTGCGCGACCTGGTCGCCCGCCGCGAGCCGCTGGTCGACTTCGCGCTCCGCCACATGATCAATCGCTTCGACCTGGACACCGTCGACGGCCGGGTGGAGGCGATGCGCCGGGCCGCCCCGCTGGTCGCCAAGATCAAGGACCGGGAGAAGCGCCCGGAATACGTCCGCAAGCTCGCCGGCGACCTCGGCATGGAGATCGAGCCGGTGCAGCGCGCCGTGCTGGCCGCCGCCAACGGGCAGCCCGCGGGCGTGGCGACCGCCCCGGCCCGCCCCGCCCCAGCCGCGCCCACCGTGGACAGTCCGCACTCGATGGTCGAACGGGAGGCGTTGAAGCTCGCCCTCCAGGAGCCGGTGCTGGCCGGCCCGATGTTCGACGCGGTCGAGGCGGCCGAATACCGGCACCCGGTGCACGTCGCCGTCCGCGCGGCCATCGCCGCGGCCGGCGGGGCGGCGACCGCCGCGGGCGGCGCGGTCTGGATCGAGCAGGTTCGCGACGCCTGCGACGACCTGGCCGGCCAGGCGCTCGTCGGTGAGCTGGCGGTGGAGCCGCTGCGCATCGACGGCGAGCCGGACCCGCGCTACGTCTCGATCACCATGGCCCGCCTCCAGTGGGGCTCGGTGACCGGGCGGATCAAGGACCTGAAGTCGAAGATCCAGCGGATCAACCCGGTGAGCAACAAGGACGAGTACTTCGCGCTCTTCGGGGAACTGCTCTCGCTGGAGCAGCACGCGCGGGCGCTGCGCGAGCAGGCCGCCGGGGGGCTGTAGATGGGACTGTTCAACCGCAAGCCGAAACTGCCGCCCGCCGACCGGCCGCCGCTGCACGCCGACGAGCGGGTGCTCGCCTGGGCCGCCGCGGGCAACGGCGAGGGCGACGGTGTCGTGGTCGCCAGCAACCTCGGGCTCTGGCTGCCCGGGCGCGGGGAGCGGATCGGCTGGCACGACATCCTCAAGGCGGTCTGGTCCGGCCGGGAGCTCACCGTCACCCCCGCCGACCGGGTCGCCGAGCGGGACGGCTACGTCGTGGTCGCCGACTGCCCGGCCGAGACCTACCTGCTGCTCGACCCGGGCGACCTGCCGCACCAGGTGCGGGCCCGGGTCACCCGTTCGGTCGCGTACACCACGCACCACCCGGTGCCCGGCGGCGCCGGCCGGATCGCCGCGCGCCGCGTCTCCGGCGTGGACGGGCTGACCTGGACGGTGCGCTACGACCCGGGCACGCCCACCGACGACGAGGCGGTGACCGCCGAGACCGACCGGCTCGTCGCCGCCGCCCGGGCCGCCACCGCCCCCGCGAACCTCTGAGCCGTCAGCCGCTGCGATACCAGCGCGCCGCGCCCGGGTGCAGCGGAATCGGGTCGGTGGCGGCGGCGCTGTCCCGGGTGAAGTTCGCCGCCTCCGGGTGCACCCTGATCAGCTCGCCCTGCCAGGTGAAGAGCACCCGGGTCAGGTCGTACGCGAGCTGGTCCGGCATGTCCGCCGCCACCAGGATCACGTTCGCCACCGTGATGGTCGGGGTGGCCGCCGGGGTGCCGTAGGCCTCCCTGGGCAGGACGGCCGTCGTGTAGACCGAGCCGTAGCGGGCGGCCAGCGGCTCGATCAGGTCGGTGAGCGGGAGCAGCCGGAACACCCCGGGCGCGCCGGAGAGCAGGTCCTTGATGCCCGGGGTGGGCAGGCCGCCGGAGAAGAACATGGCGTCGAGGGTGCCGGCCCGCATCCGCTGCACGGTGTCCGGCAGCGACAGGTTGAGCCGCTGGATGTCCCGGCCGGGGTCGATCCCGCCGGCGTTGAGCAGGCGCCCGGCGATGATGTCGGTGCCCGACTTCGGCGAGCCCGTGGAGATCCGCTTGCCGCGCAGGTCGGCGAAGCTGCGGATCTTCCCGTCGGCGCGGACGATCAGGTGGGTGTAGTTGCTGTAGACCCGGGCCAGCGCGCGTACCGGCTGGGGCCGGCCGTCGAACGCGCCCCGGCCGTTGACCGCGTCCGCGGCCGTGTCGGCCAGGCTGAAGGCGATCTCCATGTCACCGCCGGCCAGCCGGGTGATGTTCTCCACCGAGGCGCCGGTCGGCTCGGCCCGCGCCTCGTACCCGGGCAGGTGCCGGCTGATCAGGTCGGCGTAGCCGCCGCCGAGCTGGTAGTAAACGCCGGTGGTGTTGCCGGTGGCCAGGAAGATCCGGCCGTCGTGCCAGGCCCGTGGCCCGGTGTCGGCCCCGCCGCAGCCCGCCACCAGCGCGGCGAGCAGGAGCGCGGCGGCGAGCCGCAGCGGGCGGCCGGTCACCGGCGGGCCGCCGGTTCCAGCGCCTCCGCCACCCGCTGGACCAGCGTCGCCGTCTCGTAGCCGATCTGGCCCAGGTCGCAGCCGGGCGCGGCGAGCACCCCGAGCAGCGCCCGCTCGCCGACCGCCATCACGAGCATCACCCCGCCGTCCATGTCGACGATCTGCTGGCGTACGCGGCCGGCGGACATCAGCCGGGCCGCGCCGACGGTCAGGCTGGCCAGCCCGCTGATCACCGCGGCAAGCTGGTCCACCTGGTCGGGGGCGAGGTCGGGGGAGGCGGCCAGCCGCAGGCCGTCCTCGGACACCGCGAGGGCGTGCGACACGTCCGGCACCTGCTCGGCGAAGTTCGCCAGCAGCCAGTCGAGCCCGGCGGTCACGGGTGGGGTCATGGGTTTCTCCCGGTGGGTGTGGTGTTCGGGGCACGGCGCATCACGCTGGCCACCCCCTCGGCGAGGGCGGACAGGCGGGCGCGTACCACCTCAGGGTCGAGCAGGTCGTCCGCGGGCCGGGGCGGCGGGGCGGTGGTGGTGGGCAGGGTCGCGGGGAGCTGCCCGCCCCGGGTCCGGCGCGGCAGGACGGCGCCGGCGACCTGGGATGGGCCGGCCGGACGGATCCGGGCGGCGCTCGGCGCCAGCAGGGCGACGCCCGGCGGGCGTACCGCCGCGACGCCCCGGACGGCGCGGTCGGGCGGCGGCGCTCCGCCGGCCACCGGCCCGGCGACGGCCGGCGCGCGCTCGTCGGCGTCGGCCACCGTCCCGGGCAGCGGGCCGGGCGGCGAGGATCCGGCGCCGTCCGGTGGCCGTACACCCAGGGCGGCCGGCTCGGAAGCGGTGGTGATCAGGTCGGCCGGCCGCGACGGCGCCGCGCCGGTCGAGCGGGGCCGGAACCACGCCGCGCGGCCGGCCGGGCGGCGCTCGGCGGCGGGCCGGCGGGTCACCGACTCGACCCGGGTGAGCACCGACTCGGGCACCTCCACCTGGGCCACCGTGCCACCGGCGGTGTGGTGCAGCTGCACCCGGATCCCGTGCCGGGCGGCCAGGTGGGCCACCACGTGCAGGCCCATGCTGCCGGCCGCGGCGCTGGACAGCATGGCCGGCGCGGCGAGCCGCTCGTTGATGGTGGCCAGCCGGGTCTCGCTGATGCCGATGCCCTGGTCGTGCACCCGCAGGGTGAGCCCGTCGACGGTGCGCCGCCCGTCGACCAGCACCCGGGCGTCCGGCGGGGAGTAGACGGTGGCATTCTCCAGCAGCTCGGCCAGCAGGTGCACCAGGTTGCCGGTCGCCGCGCCGTGCACGGCTGCGATCGGCACGTCGATCTCCACCCGCGGGTAGTCCTCGATCTCCGAGGCCGCCGCCCGGACCACGTCGTCCAGCAGCAGCGCGCCCTCGTGCCCCCGGCCGGGCTCGCCGCCCGCGAGGACCAGCAGGTTCTCGCCGTTGCGGCGCAGCCGGGCGGCGAGGTGGTCCAGGGCGAAGAGCCGGGCCAGCGCGTCGGGGTCGGTCTCCTCGCGTTCGAACTCGTCGAGCAGGCGCAGCTGGCGGGTGATCAGCGTACGGATCCGCCGGGCGAGGGCCTCGGCCATCCGGGTCACGTCCAGCCGCAGCTCGGCCTGCTCACCGGCGAGCCGCAGCGCGGCCGTGTTGACCGTGTCGAACGCCTCGGCCACCTGGGCCACCTCGTCGCGGCCCCGGCGGATGCCGTCCGTCAGCCGGGTGGCCCGACCCGGGCCCGGCGCGCCCTCGCCCGCGGCGATCGCGGTGATCCGCTCCGGCAGTTCCCGGTTCGCCATGGTGAGCGCCGCGACGCGCAGCCGGCGCAGCCGCCGGCTGGTCCGCACCGCCAGCAGCACGGCGGTGACCAGCGAGCCGAGTGCCACGGTGCTGGTCGCCCCGGCAGTGAGCAGGGCCCGCTGCCGGGCGGTCCGGGCCAGCGCGGCGGCGTCCCGGTCCAGCCCGTCGGACAGCTCCCGGCCCAGCAGGTTGTAGCGGCGGATGGTGCCGCTCTGCGCCACGTACCAGGCGTCGCCGTCGGTCTTCAGCGACTCCGGCCCGCCGTCGGTGTCCAGCACGCCGTCGCGCATCCGCCGGGCCGTCTCCACATCGGCGCCGCCGACCAGCCGGTACCAGGCGGCGTTGGCCGGGCCGGCGGCGATCCGGAGGAACTCGGCCTGGCGCTGTTCGCGGGCACCCCGGAGCCGGCCGAGTCCGGCCAGCTCGCCCCGGACCAGTGCGCCCCGCACGAACACACCGCGCAGCAGGTCGCGTTCCAGCGCCGAGAGGTGCTCCTGGGCGGCCACCGCGGCCACCTCGCGCGCCTCGTTGGCCAGGTCGGCGTCGCGGAGCTGGGCGGGCAGCGCGTCGGCGACGGCGAGCAGCGACTCGACCAGCGTCGCGTACGCCGGGTCGCCCCGGTCGCCGCCGAGCGCCAGGTCCCGGGTCGGCGCGAGCTGGCCGAGCCGCCCGTCCGCGTCGTTGAGCACCGGGGTCAGGTCCGGGGCGGCCCGCCGGGCGTCCCCGCTGGCCGAGCGGTACCGGCTGACCGCGGCGTCCACCCGGCGCCGCTGCGCGTCGACAAGTGGCCGGCCGGCGGTGCCACCGCGCTGGCGCAGCGCCGCCGTCTCGCCCAGTTCGCGTTCCAGCTCGTGCACCAGCCGCACGGTGGCGGTGGCGGTGCCGGCGAGCACGCGGGCCCGGTCGGCGTCGGCGGAGGCGTCCAGCGCGGCGCCGGTCTGGGCGGCGCCGAGCACCACCAGGCCGGCCGTGGCCACCAGGATCGGCGCGAGCAGTTGGACCCGGACCGACCGGAGGTGCCCGGTGCGGTCCGCGGGCCGGTGGTGCCGGCGTACGCGGGCGGGGTGGGGCAGCGGCACGGGGGTCTCCCGGGTCGTTCGTCGGAGAGCCGGGCCCGGACGCGCGGTCCGGGCCCGGCTCGTCGGGTCAGCTCGCGCCGAGGTCCTTGAGCGCCCGGTCCGCCCCGCGGTGCAGCCCCACGGGGTCGGTCTTGCGGGCGTTGGCCAGGTCGATGCCCTTGGCGGCCGGGTTGGCCTGGGCCAGGGTGTCCCTCTTCTCGAAGACCGTCCTCGTGATCACGCAGGCCACGTCGGCGTCGAGGTCGTCGCGGACCAGGAGCACGTTCGGCACCACGATGGTGGGCACGTCGGCGGGGGTCCGGTAGACGTCCTTGCCGATGGTGCCGGCCTGGTACGCCGGGTTCAGCTCGGCCATCTTCGGCAGCAGCGGGCTGATGTCGAGGAACTTCACCTTGTCGCCGGACGTGGTGAACAGGTCGGTCACCCCGCCCGTGGGCACGCCGCCGGACCAGAAGAAGCCGTCGATGCTGCCGTCCTTCATCCCGTCGACGGTCTTGGTCAGGTCGAGCCGCTGCGCCTGGACGTCCTTGGCCGGGTCCAGCCCGGCGGCGGTGAGCAGCCGGTTGGCGATGACCTCGGTGCCGGACTTGGGCGACCCCGTGGAGATCTTCTTGCCCTTCATGCCGGCGACCGAGGTGATGCCGGAGTCGGCCCGGACAACCACCTGCGTGTAGTTGTCGTAGATCCGGGCCAGCGCCTTGACCGGCTGCGGGGAGGTGAAGCTGTCCTTGCCCTGCACGGCGTTGACCGCGGTGTCGAAGAGGGAGAACGCCACGTCGTACTGGCCGGCCACGAGCTGCTCGACGTTCTGCACCGAGGCGCCGGTCTCGGCGGCGGTGCCGGTGAGCTTGCCCCCGGTGGAGGCGGCGAGCTGGCCGGCCAGCGCGTTGCCGACCACGTAGTAGACGCCGGTGGCGTTGCCGGTCGCGATGCCGACCCGGGTGTCCTTGCTGACCTTGCAGGTGATCTCGCGGGCGGCGTCGTCCTTCGCCGCGCCGTCCTGACGGCCCCCGCATCCGGCGGCGCCGGCCGCGACCAGGGCCAGCGCCCCGACACCCGCGGCGATCCGCACGTCGATCCGTCTCACTCTGTCTCCTCCCGGTGGTCCACCAATTCAGGGACCGACGGGCCGCCGGCGCGACCGGCGGAGCCACGTCGGACGAGCACGCCCGCGACGGCCAGCGCGGCGAGCACCGCGCCGACCGCGACGGGTAGGGGTTCCAGCCAGAGCAGCACGAGCCCGGCGACCGCGCCGAGGAGCCGCTCGGGCGTGCCGGCCGCGCCGACGCCGGGCAGCCAGCCGCCCGCCGCCACCGCCAGCACGGTGACGCCGAGCGCGGAGACCACCGCGGCCACCGCGATCCGGCCGGCCCCGCCGATGCCGAGCAGGCCGAGGCCGGTCGGCGTGATCACGAAGGCGATCGGGATGAGGTACGCGGGCAGCGCGTACCGCAGGGTCTGCCACATGGTCGGCACCAGCCGGCCGCCGGTGACCGCGGCGGCGGCCACCGCGGCGAGCGCGGTCGGCGGGGAGACCTCGGACAGCACCGCGAAGTAGAAGACGAACATGGCCGCGGCGGGCGCGGCGACGCCGAGGTGCAGCAGCGCCGGGCCGATGATCACCCAGCCGATCACGAAGGACGCGGTGACCGGCACGGCCAGCCCGAGGAGGGTGAGCGCGACCGCGGCGAGCAGCGCGGTGAGGGCCAGCACCACGGCCGGCTCGGAGCTGACCGCCTGCGCCCCGCTGACCAGCAGCGCGGCGGCCTGCGGGCCGAGCCCGGTCTTCGTGGTGGTGGCGGTGATGATGCCGGCCGCGGCGCAGACCGCGCTCACCGCGAGCACTCCGCGTACGCCGCCGCTGAGCGCCGCGACGAGGCGGGCCGGGGTGAGCCGGTGTCGGCGGTCCAGGAAGGACAGCGCGGCGGCCAGCACGGTGGCGATCACCACGGCCCGGGTGGCCGAGGCGCCCAAAGCGAGCACCACGATGATCACGAGGAGCGAGAGGAAGTGGTAGCCGAAGCGGAGCAGCAGCCGCCCGGCCGAGCCGGTGTCGATGACCACCGGGCGGACCCCGGAGCGCCGGGCGTCGATCTCGACGGAGAGCAGGATGCCCAGGTAGTAGAGGATCGTCGGCACGGTGGCCCAGCCGAGCACCTGGAGGTAGGACACGCCCAGGTACTCGGCGATGATGAAGGCCGCGGCACCCAGCGTGGGCGGGGAGAGGATCGCGCCGACGCCCGCGGCGGCCAGCATGCCGCCGGCCCGTTCGGCCGGGTAGCCGGCGCGGCGCAGGATCGGCCAGGTCACCGCCCCGATGCTGACCGTCGTGGCGGCGCCGGAGCCGGAGACCGTGCCGAGCAGGAAGCCGGAGGCGACGGCGGTCCGCCCGGCGGCGGTGCGGGAGCGGCGGAACGCGGCGGCGGAGAGTTCGACGAAGAACCGGCCGGCCCCGGAGAGGTCCAGCACCGCGCCGTAGATGGTGAACAGCACGATGTACGAGGCCGCCACGTCCAGCGGTGTGCCGTAGAAGCCGCTGTCGGAGTTGTAGAACGCGTCGACCAGTTGCGCGAAGTCGAGGCCGGCGTGGGCCACCGGCCAGGACTGCGGCAGCAGCCCGCCGTAGTAGCCGTAGCCGAGGAACAGCAGGCAGACGGCCGGCAGGATCCAGCCGGTGGTGCGCCGGCACGCCTCCAGAAGCAGGAGCAGCAGCACGGTGCCCAGCGCCACGTCCAGCGGCACCAGCAGGCCCTGCCGGTCGAGGAACGCGTCGTAGCCGCCACCGCCCGCACCGAGCGTCACCGGCAGCACGGGGTAGAGGCAGGCCAGCAGCGCGACGACGGCGAGCAGCCAGTCGGCCGGGCGGGGACCGCGGCGCTCCGCCGGCTCGTCGCCGGCCGGCCGCCGACGCAGCCGCAACCCGGAGGGGTACGCCAGGAACACCATCGGCAGCACGCCGGCGAGGAAAATGATGAGGTAGTACTTGCTGCCCTGCGGGAGCGGAAAGAACACCTGCCAGAGAGCGAGCAGGGCGACGGCCAGAGTGACGCCGGTGAACAGCAGTGCGACCGGTCCGGACAGCACCCGGCCCGGTTTCTCGTCCTCGAACCGGGCCGCCAGTTCCCGGGTGTCGTGATGCGTCTCCGCGGGCCCGTCGTCGGCCCACGCCGGATCGGTGGTCGCGCCCCCGTCGGGCGGGAGCGGCACCGCAGCGGTGTCCCTTTCGGACAGCGGTGCGTCCACCGCGGCGGACCGGGGCGGCGGGGGAGTGGCGTCGGAGGGGCGAACGGGCGGCACGAGGGGGCACGATACGCGAATCGTCTACATCATGGGAACATTGCCGGACATGATTGCTTTGAGTGACCGGAATGAAGGGTCAATCACTCACCGCACGCCGATTCTGAGTGGCATTCACAATTGTTGCCGCAAAGCCGCGAATGGCGTCCGGCCCCGGGCCGGTCGGCCGGTGCCGCCGCGTTAACCGGTCGAGCCTGTCGGACCCGGCGGTTAGGGTCGGCCGGTGACCAGCACGCAACCACTCATCCAGGCACGGGGGCTGGTGAAGCGGTTCGGCGACTTCACGGCCGTCGACGGCATCGACGTCGAGGTGCGTCCCGGCGAGGCGTTCGGGTTCCTCGGCCCCAACGGCGCCGGCAAGTCCTCCACCATGCGCATGATCGGCTGCATCTCGCCGCCCTCCGGCGGGGAGCTGCGCATCCTCGGCATGGACCCGGTCCACGACGGCCCGGCGATCCGGGCCCGGCTGGGCGTCTGTCCGCAGCTCGACAGCCTCGATCCCGAGCTGACCGTCCGGGAGAACCTGACCAGCTACGCGCGCTACTTCGGCATCCCGCGCCGGGTGGCCCGCGAGCGGGCCGCCGAGCTGCTGGACTTCGTTCAGCTCACCGAGCGGGCCGAGAGCAAGGTCGATCCGCTCTCGGGCGGCATGAAGCGGCGGCTGACCATCGCCCGCGCGCTGGTCAACAACCCCGAGATCGTGCTGCTCGACGAACCCACCACGGGGCTCGACCCGCAGGCCCGGCACCTGGTGTGGGAGCGGCTGTTCCGGCTCAAGCAGCAGGGCGTCACGCTGGTCCTCACCACCCACTACATGGACGAGGCCGAGCAGCTCTGCGACCGGCTCGTGGTGATGGACGGCGGCCGGATCGTCGCCGAGGGCTCGCCCCGGGCGCTCATCGAGCAGCACTCCACCCGCGAGGTGGTCGAGCTGCGCTTCGCCGCCGAGTCGCAGGAGCCGTTCGCCGGAAAGCTCGGCGGGCTGGGGGAGCGGGTCGAGGTGCTGCCGGACCGCATCCTGCTCTACGTCTCCGACGGCGACGCCGCGTTGGCCGAGGTGACCGCGCGCGGCCTCGTCCCGGCCGGCGTCCTGGTCCGGCGCAGCAGCCTGGAGGACGTCTTCCTCCACCTCACCGGCCGCACCTTGATCGACTAGGGTGGCGGATCGCGGTTCGCCACCTCGGGCGGCCGGGTGGTTGGCGGGGGTGTCCGACATGGTGGGTCTGCCGCGGCGTCAGGCCGGGCTCACGGCGCTCTACCTCGGCGTGTTCGCCGCCGTCTGGTTCAGCGTCCCGAAGGCCGACCCGCCGTTGCGCTCAGCGCTGGTGGTGGGCAGCGTCGTCGCGCTGCTCACGGCGGCCGTCGGCGCGGTGCTCGTGGCCCGGGCCGGGCGGCGGGCGGCAGGCGAGCGCGACCGGCTCGCCGACCGGCGCTACGGGCTCGTCGTCGCCGCCGAGGTGGGCGTCGGCCTGCTCGGCGCGCTGATCCTGGCCGCCGCCGGGCTCACCGGCTACCTCCCGGTGCTGGTCTGCGCCGTGGTCGGCATCCACTTCGTGCCGCTGGCCCCGGTGCTGCGTGACCGGCTGCTGGTGCCGCTCGGCGTCGCCGTCACGCTGGTCGCCCTCGCCGGCCTGGTCGTCGACCTCGTCTCGGGGGTGTCGGCCGGGCTGGTCGTCGGAACCGGCGCGGGCGCCCTGCTCCTGGCCTACGCGGTGCTCGCCCTGATGCGAGCCCGCCGGGTCGCCTGACCGGCCGGAGGGCGAGCCGTTTGTCCGGCTGGGCCGTGGGTAACCGCGGCCCAGCCGATCGGACGACCGCTCAGAGGTGGGGCAGGACCATGACCGGAGACGACCAGTACGAGCGAGGTATGGAGGCGCTGCGGCAGGCCGACAGCGGCGCCGGGCAGAAGCTCCTGGAGGCTCTCGCCGACGTCTCACCCGAGCTCAGCTACCGGTCGGTCGCCTGGTCCTACGGAGACCTCTACGTCCGGCCCGAACTGGCGCGTCGCGACCGGGAGCTGATGTGCCTCGGCGTCCTCACCGCCCTCGGCGACGCCGGCGCCCAGCTCGAGGTGCACGTGAACGGCGCGCTGAACGCCGGCCTGACGCCCTCCGAGATAGTCGAGGCGCTGCTCCAGGCGGTCGTCTACTGCGGTGTGCCGCGGGCGGTCAACGCCACCCTCGTCGCCAAGAAGGTCTTCGCGGAACGCGACCTGCTCCCCGTCCGCCCCACCCCGGCCCGCTGACCCGGCCCGCGGTTCCGCCATCGAGGCCAGCGGGCCGAGGGGGGTCGTCACCGCGCCCGCGCCCAGGTGACGAAGCGATCGGCCAGCCGCTGCGGCGCGTCACGCTCGTACCGGCCGCCGAGGTCCGCCGTCGCCTCGACCAGGAGCGTGCCGAGGTAGACGAGCAGCGCGATCCGGTCCTCGCGATACTCCCCGAGCAGCGCCAGCCGGGCCGGTGAACACGGCCACGGCGCCCCGCAGGCGCGGCAACGCCAGGACGGTCGCGCCGCGACGTGCGGGCGGTAGCGGGGCATCTGCTCCTCCTCGCCTCCGTCGTGGGATGGGGGTGCCACGCGCACCTCGTCGTGCGCGTGGCACCCCCGGCCTGGTTCCGCCCGCCGTCCGTTGCCCGTGAGCGGTCCCGCTGCGTGACAGTCTGGTGATCGGGCGACTACGGTGGGAGATCCCGCGTGCCGACGACGAGGGCGTACGGCGGCCGGCCCGGAGCGGTACGAGGATGTACGGAGGCTGTCCGTGGACCGTTCGTCCATGCTGGACCACTTCGCCGAGGAGTTGCGGCTCGCCCGGGCCACCAGCGGCATGTCACAGAGCGCGCTGGCCGAGGCCCTGAGCTACTCGGGGGCGCTGGTGGCCAAGGTGGAGACCTGCGAGCGCCGGCCGGGCCTCGACTTCGCCCGCCGGTGCGACACGGTGTTCGGCACGGACGGGCGGTTCGAGCGGATCCAGCGGCGGATCAGCCGGGAGACGGTGGTGCCGTGGTTCCGCGACTGGGCCGGCATCGAACAGGAGGCCACCGCGCTGCGGTCGTTCGAGCCGCTCTACGTGCCGGGCCTGCTGCAAACCGAGGGCTACGCCCGCGCCGTGCTGGCCGGGGCCGGGCTGTTCGCGCCCAACGAGATCGATCAGCAGGTGACGGCGCGGCTCGACCGGCAGAGCGTCCTCACCCGCGACCGGCCACCGCTGCTCACCGCCGTCGTCGACGAGCACCTGCTGCGCCGCCGGGTGGGCGGCCCGGAGGTGATGCGCGAGCAACTGGCGCACCTGGTCAAGCTCGGCCGCACGCTGACTCGGGTCCGAATCCAGGTCGTGCCGCTCTCCGCCGGGGCCTACGCTGGGCTCGACGGCCCCTTCGTGATCGCCACCTCGACCGGCCGGGAGGACGTGGTCTACCTGGAGGGCCAGCGCCACGGCCAGGTGGTGGACCGCGCCGAGTTCGTCCAGCAGATGGTCGAGGTGTGGGAAGCGATCCGGGGCGAGGCACTGTCGCACCAGCAGTCCCTGGAGTTGATCTCGGAAGTGGCGGAGACATGGACCTGACCGGCGCCCGGTGGCGCAAGAGCACCCGCAGCAACGGCAGCGGCGGCAACTGCGTGGAGGTGGCCGGGAACCTGCCCGGCGTGGTCGCCGTGCGCGACTCCAAGGACCCGGCCGGTCCGGTGCTGACCTTCGGTCCGGAGGCGTGGCGCGCGTTCGTCACGCGGGTCGCCGGCCGGCCGTAGCGATCCGGCCTCGCCGAAACCGCGGCGACACCGTCCGCCGCCCGTCGTAGGGTGACCGGCGGCCTGTCGTACCCCAGGGGTAGGAAGGCCGATGTGGGCGGAGAACGGGGGTGGTCCACGTGACCGTGGCGGAACGGTCCGGCCGGGCGCTGCCCCGGGTGCCGGCCCTGGCGGTGCTCTCCCACCACCTGGTCGGCTACCGGCGCACCTGGCGGGCCGGCGTCTTCTCGTCCTTCCTGCTGCCGGTGCTCACCGTGCTCGGCTTCGGCGTCGGGGTCGGCGCCTACGTCGACCAGGGCGTGGGCGGGGTGTCCTACCTCGACTGGCTGGTGCCCGGCCTGATCGCCTCGACCGCCTTCCAGGTCGCCGTCGCCGAGTCGACCTGGCCGGTGCTCAGCAACTTCCGCTGGATCCGCACCTACCACGCGCAGGTCGCGGCGCCGCTGCGGATCGGCGACATCCTGGCCGGGCACCTCGCCTTCGTGCTGTTCCGGGTGCTCACCAGCACCCTGGCGTTCGTGCTGGTGACGGCGCTGTTCGGCGCGCTGCGTTCGCCCTGGGCGGTGACCGTCCCGCTGGTGAGCCTGCTGCTGGGCCTCGCGGCCGCCGCGCCGACGTTCGCGTTCGCCGCCGCGGTGCCGGGGGACAGCTACCTGGCGCTGCTGTTCCGCTTCGCGATCATCCCGATGACCCTCTTCGCCGGGGTGTTCTTCCCGGTCGAGTCGCTGCCGGGCGGGCTGCGCCAGTTCGCCTACGCGACCCCGCTCTGGCACGCGGTGGACCTGTGCCGCGCCGCCACGCTCGGCGTCGCTCCGCAGTGGTCGGTCACGGGCCACCTGCTCTACCTCGCGGTCTGGGCCGGCGTCGGCTGGTGGCTGGCCCGGCGCGTGTTCCAGCGTCAGCTCGTCGTCTAGGGAAGGGTGTCGTGGTCGCTCTCGTCCTGCCCCGGCTGGTCAACACCGCGGGGGCCCGCCGCTCGGCCTCGGTCGCCGAGCGGAACTTCACGGCCCTGCGCAGCGCCTACTGGCTGGTGCTGATCTCCGGCTTCCTGGAGCCGGTGCTCTACCTGTTCTCGATCGGCGTCGGGGTGGGCGCGCTGGTCGGCGACCTGACGCTGCCCGGCGGCCAGGTGGTCTCCTACGCGGCGTTCGTGGCCCCGGCCATGCTCGCCTCGTCGGCCATGAGTGGGGCGCTCTCGGAGACCACCTTCAACTTCTTCGGCAAGATGAAATACATGAAGCTGTACGACGGGGTCATCGCGACCCCGGTGCAGCCGTTCGAGATCGCCCTCGGCGAGCTGGGCTGGGCGATGGTCCGCGGCAGCCTCTACTCGGCCGCGTTCCTGGTCATCATGGTGGCGATGGATCTGGCCACCGCCGGCCGGGCCCTGGCCGCGTTCCCGGCCGCGGTGCTGGTGGGCTTCGCCTTCGGCGCGCTCGGCATGACCGTCTCCACGCTGATGCGCAGCTGGCAGGATTTCGACCTCATGGGGTCGGCCCAGTTCACGCTCTTCCTCTTCTCCGGCACGTTCGTCCCGGCCGAGGCCTACCCGGCGGTGCTGCGCTGGCTGGTCGAGGTGACCCCGCTCTACCGGTCGGTGCACCTGATCCGGGGCATCTGCGTGGGCGCGTCCGGCTGGTCCTGGCTGCTCGACGTGGCCTACCTCGTGGCGCTGACCGCCGGGATGCTCGCGCTCGCCTCCCGGCGAATGAGCAGGTTGCTGTACCGGTAGGTGGTTAACCGGCCCTCCCCCCGGGGCATGTCGTGAGGCGACACAGACGACGAGGGAGGGGCGATGGCCGCCGACGAGTCTTCCGCCCGGCACGGGCGCGACCGCACCGGGCCGGTGGGCCCGGACGAGGGGCCGGACAGCCCCACCGACCTGCCCCGCACGGGCTGGGTGGCGACGCTCAAGCGCACGGTCCGGGAGTTCCAGGACGACAGCCTGACCGACTGGGCGGCCGCGCTCACCTACTACGGGGTGCTGTCCATCTTTCCGGGCATGCTGGTGCTGATCTCCGTGCTCGGGCTGCTCGGCGACCGGGCGACCCAGGGGGTCAAGGACACCGTCGACCAGGCGGTGCCGGAGGAGAGCATCCAGAAGATCATCGAGAGCGCCATCGACCAGGCCGGCGCGTCCGGCGGGCTGGCCAGCCTCGCGGCGGTCATCGGTCTGCTGGCCGCGTTCTGGTCCGCCTCGGGCTACGTGGGCGCCTTCATGCGCGCCTCGAACAGCATCTACGACGTGCCGGAGGGGCGGCCGATCTGGAAGACCCTGCCGATCCGGCTCGGGGTGACCGCCGTGATCGGCGTGATGCTGCTGATCAGCGCGGTGATCGTGGTCTTCACCGGTGGTCTCGCCGAGCAGGCGGGCAACGCCATCGGCCTGGGCTCGACCGCCGTCACCGTGTGGAACATCGTCAAGTGGCCGGTGCTGCTCGTGCTGGTCAGCCTGATGTTCGCGATCCTCTACTGGGCCTCGCCCAACGCCCGGCACGGCGGCTTCCGGTGGGTCAGCCCGGGCGGGATCCTGGCCGTGGTGCTCTGGCTGGTCATCTCCGGCCTGTTCGCCCTCTACGTCGGCAACTTCGCCTCGTACAACAAGACCTACGGCGCGCTGGCCGGCGTGATCATCTTCCTGGTCTGGCTCTGGCTCAGCAACATCGCCATCCTGCTCGGCGCGGAGTTCGACGCCGAGTTGGAGCGCAGCCGCGCCATCGAGGCCGGGCACCCGGCCGACGAGGAGCCCTACGTCGAGCTGCGCGACGACCGCAAGCTGAAGAAGAAGCGCAACGCCGCAGGCCGGCGCTGACCGACGGCTACCCGGGCCGCCCCGCCGCGTCGGACGCGGTGGGGGCGGCCCCTTTTCATGATCGACTCCGTGCTTTTGCTCAGATGGACAAAAGTTTCCGCTAGATGTGCCGAAGCTATGGACATGTGACCCGGAAGACTCCTACTGTGTCGGACACGACACATCGCCGACGCGTCGATGTGAACGACTCCGATGCGGAGGTGAGTCCCGGTGCGGACGGTCGACCCCCTGCACGTACAGCTCCTGCGAACGCTCCGGGACGAGGGCGCCGTCTCCCGGGCCGAGCTCGGCGACCGCCTCGAGATGCCCCGCCCGCGCCTGCTCGCCGAGCTGGAGCGCCTGGTCAACCTCGGCTACGTGGCCGAGGCCGGGCTGGCCGCCTCCCGGGGCGGCCGCCGCTCCACCCTCGTCGAGCTGAGCCCGCACCTGCGCTTCGCCGCGGTCGACCTGGGCGCCAGCTCGATAGACGTCGAAGTGGTGAACGGTCGGCTGGAGCAGGTGGCCGCCTACACCGAGCCCGCCGACATCCGCTCCGGCCCGAAGGTGACCCTCCAGCGGGTCAACGAGCTGCTGCACAAGGCCCGGGTGGACGGCGCGTACGAGCGGCTCGACGCGGTCGGCATCGGCGTGCCGGGCCCGGTCAGCTTCCGGGACGGGGTGCCGGTCTCGCCGCCGATCATGCCGGGCTGGGACCGCTTCCCCGTGCGTGAGCTGCTCACCCGCGAGCACGGCTGCCCGGCGGTGGTCGACAACGACGTCAACATCATGGCGATCGGCGAGCGGCACGGCGGGGTGGCGCACTCGGTGGACGACTTCCTGTTCATCAAGATCGGCACCGGCATCGGCTGCGGCATCTACCTCAACGGCGAGGTCTACCGGGGCACCGACGGGTGCGCCGGCGACATCGGCCACATCCAGGTCGACCCGAACGGTCCGATGTGCTCCTGCGGCAACCTCGGTTGCCTGGAGGCGGTGTTCAGCGGAGCCGCGCTGGCCCGGGCGGCCACCGCCGCGGCCCGCGCCGAGGTGTCACCCGCGCTCGCCGAGCGGCTCGCCGCCCGGGGCGCGGTGACCGCGCTGGACGTGGCGCAGGGGGCGGTCGAGGGGGACGTCACCTGCATCCAGCTCATCCGCGACGGGGGCCGGCGGGTCGGCAGCGTGCTGGCCGGCCTGGTCAGCTTCACCAACCCGTCGATGATCGTGATCGGTGGCGGGCTCGCCCAGCTCGGCCACATCCTGCTCGCCGAGATCCGCAGCGTGGTCTACCGCCGCTCGCTGCCGCTGGCCACCGGCAACCTGCCGGTGGTCCTCTCCGAGCTGGGTCCCCGCGCCGGCGTCGCCGGCGCCGCCGTGCTCGCCAGCGACCTCGCCTTCGGTGAAGCAGCGTGAGCGCGAGGAGTGAGCCGGGTTTGCGAGCCCCGCAGTCGCGAACCACGGAGGCGCTGTGAGCGCGAGGAGTGAGCCGGGTTTGCGAGCCCCGCAGTCGCGAACCACGAAGGCGCTGTGAGCGCGAGGAGTGAGCCGGGTTTGCGAGCCCCGCG